>JBILTF010000029.1:0-24022 GCA_044371675.1 Flavobacteriales bacterium | reverse complement strand
GCTCTTGCATTCTGAATTTCTTCTGCTGCAAAGAGCGAATTAGTTTGATTTCGTTCTTGGAAATGGACATTAAATTTTATTTCTACAAAGATGCGTTAGATATTTGTAGAAATGATGCAAAAGAAGATTTTTCAAAAACGCTGGTTCGTACAAACACTTATCGGTGTCGTTCTTTGCCTCACTTATTCTTCTTGCGCCATTCAAAATAACTTGCGTGATGGTGAGATTTATTTCGAAGATCACAAGATTGATTTCGTTGGACAGAAAAACGAATTACTTCCTACCACCGATGTTAGCGCCGACGAACTTTTGTATTTGACGAAACTGAAACCCAATCGGAAGACGTTAATGTTTCGATTGAATATGCGTTTGAATACGTTTGTTCCAAGGAAATTTTTAGAACGATCGCAGTTGCGTATTGATAAACGTTGCGCTCGGATTAATAAGAAGCGCTTTGACAAAGAAACGCGAAAAAACAAAAAGCACAAAGACCCTAAAAAGTGCAATGGCCTATGGCCTTGGCTTGCTTATACTGTCGGAGAACCGCCTGTGCTTATGGATACAGTGCTCGTTAACAAAGGAGCACGACAAATGGAAATCTATCTGCGAAAGAATGGTTATTTCAACGCAGAAGTTAATGGAGAAAGCATCATTAACGCAGAAAAAAGTTTATTCTGGAAAGCAGGAAAGAAGAGTCGTGTGGTTTATCATGTTGAGCTGAAAGACTTGTACACCATTAAAAATGTTGAGTGGACTACAGAGGACGCGAACATAAAAAAACAACTTCCGAAACTTCAAGAAAAATCTTTGGTTAAAGCTAACGAACGCTTTCGCGTAACAAACCTAGATGCTGAACGAGCCCGAATTACATTGTTCTTGAGTAACGAAGGCTTCTACGAATTCATTCCTGACTATATCGTCTATCAATTAGATACAGTTACTTCACCGAAGGAGGTTAACGTTAAGCTCACTGTTCTAAACCAAAAGGCACTCGACGGTTATGGAAATTTCACTGGAAAAACATTACCTCATCGCAAATTTTATATCGGAGAAATTTCGTTCAACACCTCTTTCAATCCATTGGATCCCAATGAGACTCCGACCGACACCATTGAATACAAAGGGCTAGACATTTATAGCGTTGGCCTGTCGTGCGTAAAACCTGTCATACTCGACAGACGTGTTGAAGTTAAAGAAACCCAACTCTACCAGCAGCGTTATCTCGATGAAACGTATAAACGCTTCACGCAGTTAGGTGTATTCAAAACGGTGAACATTCAACTTTCACCGCGTAACGATGTGAAAACTGGACAAGCCTTGCTCGATGTTAAAGTGTTGTTGGCGCCAAATAAGAAGCAAGCCTTGAGTTTCGATCCGCGCGTGACCAACCGTTCGGGCAACATGGGTATATATGGTAACTTCATCTACAAACATCGCAATGTCTTTCGCGGGGCAGAGTCTTTTGAATTCAAGACGGTTGTCGGAGCGGAAGCTTCACAAGTGTTAGGTGACGGCTCCGCGAACACGGGCAATCAAATTGTTCAGCGCACCTTCCAATTGAATACCTTCGAAATTGGTCCGGAATTGAATTTGATTTTACCGCGATTGTTTCCGCGCGACTTGGCGAAGACGAGCCGAAGCAACGATCCGAAAACTACCCTGCGTGCCGGATTGAATTATCAGCGCAGACCCGATTATACGCGAACACTTTCTCAGGTCAGTTTCGGATGGACTTTCATTGAAAATCCAGAGACTGTATCTTCATTCGATATTGAATGGGCGGAATTGAGTGTCATAAAAATTGATCGTTCTGCCGCTTTCGATCAATGGTTAGGGTCGCTGAACGACAGCTATTTGGCGAACAGTTATCAGGATCACTTGATCTTAGCCTCTCGATTGGGATATACGGTAAACACGCAGAAAGACGGCAACCAACCCCGCGCATTTTATTACCGCGGGAACATTATTGAAGGAGCGGGCAATTTACTTCGTGCGATTTATCAGCGCCTTCCAAATACAGATACTGACTCTTTGGGTAGTTACGAGATTAACAACATTCGCTTTGCGCAATATGTGAAGTCGGATCACGATGTGCGCTTCTACACGCAAAAGGACGACCGCAATAAATTCGCTTTTCGCGCATTTGTTGGTGTTGGTATACCTCTGAAAAATCTATCTTCCCTACCCTTCGAAAAAAGTTATTTCAGTGGTGGTGCGAACGGATTGCGCGCGTGGCAGGCTCGAACCCTCGGGCCTGGAAGTTTTCGCGACACGACACTGGTTCGCTCGTTCAACAACATTGGCGATATAAAATTGGAATTCAATGCGGAATATAGATTCAAGATTACGCACATGTTTCAAGCGGCATTTTTCGTAGATGCGGGAAATATCTGGTTAGCGAACAAAGACAACAGTCGTCCGTTTGCAGAGTTCGATAAGAATCGTTTTTACAAAGAGTTCGCGCTGGGTGCAGGAGCTGGATTGCGCTTCGATTTCGATTTCTTTATTGTACGAATGGATGTTGGAATTCCGTTGAGAGATCCTTTGAAAGTCGATGGAGAAAAATGGCTGTGGCAAGGGAAAGAGGAGTACAATGCATTTCTATCCAACGTGAATAATTCACCGAGCACATTCAAACTTCAACCTGTTTTGAACTTAGGATTGGGATTTCCTTTCTAGCCTTTTTCTATTTCTTGTTGAATGAGCGAACGCGTGTGATTCGCCATTTCTTCAATGGACATGTTGAAAAATTCTTCACTATTCAAAGCTGGCAAAACGCGTAACTCCACGCTTGCTGGACGCAAGAAAAAACTGCCGCTGGCTAGAGCCTTTGCACTTCCAATTAATGCAATAGGAACGATAGGAATTCTTCCTTCTTTCGAAATGGTAAATACCCCTTTTTTAAAAGGTAATAACTCTCCAGTTTTGGTGCGTGTTCCTTCTGGAAATGCTGCAATGCTCTTTCCTCCTTGAATATCTTGAATGGCAGTGCGCATGCTAGCCATGGCGCGTTCACGATTCTTCCGGTCTACCAAAATCATTCCCACTACTTTAATATATTGACTGAGAATTGGGATTTTTTGCAACTCAATTTTTGCAATGAAAAACATGGGCCGATTCACGCGGGTGCACATGATTGGAATGTCTAATTGAGAAGCGTGATTTGCTGCATAAATAGCAGGTTCATCGAGTATGTTGTTCAATCCGCTTGCCTTTACTCGAACCATTGAAATGGCTAGAATAACGGGAGAAAAAATATAGTAACCCATAATCCTGTGCGAATACGTAGGGTTCGTTGCAAGGGCGAATAGCATTCCAAAAATACCACAGAAAATGGTCCAAACGAGAATCAATACAAGTTGTAACACGTTAATTGGAAACCACAACACTTTTGAAATCATCCTTCCTCTCCGTTGTATTTTTCGAATCGCACAATTAAGAATTTGCTGATTGGCGTATTGCTTCGTTCGGCTGTGTGGTGCAGTGGTACTAGGCAATTCGTTTCCGGGAAATAAGTCCCCACGCATCCTTTAGGAATGTCATAAGGAATAATGTGAAACTTAATGGCTTTGCGCTCTACCCCTTCATGAATTGAAATAATGTTTATCAATTCTTTGTGCTGAAATCCTGCCTTCAGAATGTCTTCTTCATTCATCATTAAAACCCGACGCTCGTTCTCTACTCCGCGGTAGCGATCGTCTAGCCCGTATACTGTAGTGTTGAACTGATCGTGCGTGCGAATGGTCATGAGCACGTAATGTCCGGTTGGAATTTCAATGTGTTGAAGCGGCTCTGTTCTGAACTGCGCTTTTCCTGAAGGTGTTGTGAACTTGCCTTCACGCGGACCGTTCGGAAGATAGAATCCGTCTGCGCCGCGAACGCGTTTGTTGTAATTATCGAAGCCTGGAATGGTGGCTTCAATTTCTTCACGAATAAAGTCGTAATTGCTTCTCCACTTTTTCCAAGGTAGGTCAGATGTCTTCTTGCACGCGTTTCCGATTTCGCAAACGATTGCAGGTTCGCTCATGCAGAGTTCAGAAGCGGGGGCAATGCTTCCTCGCGAGCGATGCACGATTCCCATGGAATTTTCAACGGTCACGAATTGTTCTCCGCCTTCTTGCAAGTCTATTTCCGTTCTTCCTAGGCACGGAAGAATGAGTGCCTCTTCTCCGGTTACAAGATGCGAGCGATTCAGTTTGGTTGAAATGTGAACGGTTAATGGAACGCGCTGCATGGCCTTGCCCGTGAAAACGCTATCGGGCGTTGCTGAAACGAAGTTTCCACCTAGGCCAATAAATACCTTCACTTGTTTTTTAGACATCGCTTCAATGGCCTCTACCGCGTCGAACCCGTGTTCTCTCGGTGCTGTGAAGTTGTAACGTTTGTCGAGGGCGAGAAGGAATGGTTCGCGGGGTTTTTCGTTAATGCCCATGGTTCTATCTCCTTGCACGTTCGAGTGTCCACGAACTGGGCAAAGGCCAGCGCCTGGTTTTCCAACTGCACCTAACACGAGGTGAATGTTCACCACTTCTTGAATGATTGCAACTGCTTTCTTCTGTTGGGTAAGACCCATGGCCCAGCATGAAATAATATTTTTCTTTTTGGAAATTAATTCAGCCACTTCGAAAGCTTGTGCCTTTGAAATGCCGCTGATTTCAGAACACTCGTCAAGATTTACTTCGTCGAGGCTGTTCCAGTAATTGATGAATCCCTCTGTTTTTTCTTCAACGAATTTCTGATCGAGAACCCCACCTACTTCTTGTTCAAGTGTCTTCAGGTAATGTCCGATCATTTTGAATAACGCATGATCTCCGCCTACGCGCACTTGCAGAAAATGATCGGCGAGTTGTGTTCCACCCTTTAGAATTTCTACTGGGCTTTGTGGATCTATGAACTTCGTTGTCCCTACTTCTGGAAGCGGGTTGATGTGTATGATCTTCCCTCCGTTTCCTTTGCATTTGGAAAGCGCCGCCATCATACGTGGATGATTAGTTCCGGGGTTTTGTCCGATTACCAAAATGGCATCTGCGCTATAGAGGTCTTCGAGTTTCACTGTCCCCTTGCCTATTCCGAGCGATTCAATGAGTGCTGTTCCAGAACTTTCATGACAGAGGTTGCTGCAGTCTGGAAGGTTGTTCGTTCCGAATTTTCTTACAAAAAGTTGATATAAAAAAGCAGCTTCATTCCCTGTTCTTCCTGAAGTGTAGAATACGGCTTCATCAGGAGTAGCGCAATTATCTAATTCTTTTGCAATTCGACTGAAAGCGAAATCCCAAGAAACAGGTTTGTATTTGCTGCTTCCTTTTTCAAGGAACATGGGGTTTGTGATTCGTCCGCTTTTTCCAATGATGTAATCGCTCCATTCGCTCATTTCTTCCACCGAATGTTGGCTGAAGAAATCGGGCGTACAACGTTTTTCTGTTGCCTCTTCAGCAATGGCTTTCGCGCCGTTCTCGCAGTATTCTCCGAGTTTCGATCTATGTGTAGGGTCTGGCCACGCGCAGCCTGGGCAATCAACTCCGCCTTTTTGATTTAATTTTTGAAGCAGTTTCCAACCTTTGATCATACCCATTTCATCGGCAATGTGTTTGAAGGTTGAAGTAATTGCGGGCACTCCGCATGCTGCATCTTTGAGGTGTTTCAAACGAATACCTGTAAGTGTTGCAGGCGGTACTATTCGGACGTTTCTCATGAAGCGAATATACTGATTAATTGAAAGGATGGTTCTCAGGTAAGAGAAGTTAAGAGAGGGGAAGAAAAGGGAAATCTTTCAGATCAATTCTTCGAATCAATCGCTTCGCGATCAATCGTTCCGATTAATCCGTAGGATTGATCACCGAAGGTGATTGATTGCGGAGCAATTGATCTGACAAAGTCAGATTGCTCAACTCTGTTGATGAATAAACAGCATATAACCTGCATATAAATATTGGTGTTCAATCTAGCTCTAAAACAGACCTTTGCTCAAAAAAGCAATGACACAAGAAATTATTAAGTTTCAAGATGAAATTGGTGATAGAATTAAATTCGTTCAAAATCACTTTGTTCTATTAGATGTTGACCTTGCTCATTTCTTCTGCGTAGAAACAAGAGTTTTAAATCAGGCCGCGCAAAGAAATGCAAAGCGCTTTCCTGTTGAATTTAGATTTCAACTCTCTGAAACTGACTTTTCCTCTTTGAAGTCACAAATTGTGATTTCAAAAGGAGGAAATCGAAAACTTCCATGGGCCTATACCGAGCATGGTATTGCGATGATGGCAACCTTACTGAGAAATGACAAAGCAATTTCAATGAGCCTAGAAATAATAAAAACTTTTATTTCTATGAGGAAAGTTCAAGCAACCTATTCTGGACTAATTAAACGAATAGAATCACTTGAAGAGTTTAAAGTTGAGTCGTCAACAATTCTGAGACGATTGATTTCGATAGAAAATGACATTATACAAAACAAATCAGGCATTTTCTTCAATGATCAAATATTTGATGCTTATGTCTTCTCCAGCGAGCTTATTTCAAAAGCAAAAAAATCCATTATTCTAATTGACAATTACGTTGATGATACGACACTTTTGCAGCTTTCAAAAAGAAATAAAAAAGTGCAATGCACCATATACACAGATAAGATAAATGACCAACTCAAACTCGATCTTGAAAAGCACAATTCGCAATACCCCGCTATTGAAATTAGAATTTTGAAAAACTCCCATGATAGATTTTTAGTCCTCGATGAAAAGGAATTGTATCACCTTGGCGCTTCACTAAAAGACCTGGGAAAAAGATGGTTTGCTTTTTCAAAGCTAGACGGATTAGTACATGAGGTTCTCAATCATCTGCGATGATAAATCTTTCAGATCAATCACTTCGTGATCAATTCTTCGAATCAATCGCTATGCGATCAAACCTTTAGTTGAAAGTGTAACACAGTTACAATTACAAAGTAGGAATTATGAAATAGGAATTACGCAGTAGGAACAACGAAGTTCTAACAACGAAGTTCCTTGGGGCATTTCGGATGCCGCTCGCAGAGCGAGCTTTAATGTTGAACCACAAAACGCTTCACCACCTCATTTACTTTAATGAAGTAATTTCCGATATTGAAATTTTCAAGTTGAATAATCTCGTTGGTTGACTGAATTTTGTTTTTGAAGATCACCTTTCCAATGGCATCGAAAACAACGTACTCTTGTCCAATAAGGGTGTTGTTCACTTGAAGCATAATGACTGCATTCGCTGGGTTTGGATAAAGTGAAATAGTGTTCGAAGTGTGGTCTTCAATTCCAACGGTTGTATCTAAAATATTTGAATTAGAATAGACCAAGGTTCGTTGTGGATCGCAACTTACACCTGCTACTTCAATCATGTAGTATGTTTCAGAAGCAGGGGGATTCACATCGGTGTATGAGTTTAGGTTGCTCGCTATTGTTGACAGTAAATTGAGCGAATTTGGGGAAGTACCTCTATAAATCGTATAGCTTCCGAAGTCGAAACCTTCGTAATTGCTCCAAATTAAATTCACATTGTTTCCAACTCCGAGGTTGGTTGTGAGATGAATGGTTTTGTGAAAACTAGAGGCAGAAGATTGGATTCCGCAAGTATCAATTAATGCAAGTTTATACCTGTTCGCTTGCACTTGCGGATTGGAGTTTACATCTTCGAAAATTCCGTTAGAGCCATAAGCTACCGTACCAACTTGAGCATACTCATTTGCTACATTGGTTTCTTTCAAAATGACATAAGAGTTAATCAAATCTGAAGTAATCGGTTCCCAAACAACGTTGTTCTTTCCGGTTATTTGGTCAACTGTAACAATGCAAACAGGCACTGAATCAAGGATTGAGAAGTTCACAGCCACGGGCCCGGCTGAAACGGCACATCCGTTTTCGTCAATTGCAGTTATGCTATAATCTCCTGAAGTGTTGACAATGATAGAATTGGCTGTAAGCCCGTTGTTCCATACTAGGTTTGTGTAATTCCCTCCAGAAACAGTAAGCGTAGCGTCACCACCTACGCAACCTGCGTTTGCTTGTTCAACAAGGATACTCGGAATAATTGCGCTTGGCAACTCTGTTATTGAAACAATGTTCGAAACGGCGGTACATCCATTTTGATTGATGCTCACCTGATAATTTCCACCTGAAGAAACTGAAATATTTTGATTTGTTTCATTCGGAATTAAAGTGCCATTCAAATACCATTGATACGTGATTCCTGCAGATGCAGTCGCTGCCTGCAATTCAAGAGTCGTTCCAGCACAAAAAGTATTTGTTGTTGCACTATCTGCGCTGACGGCAAGTGTGCCAGGAAATGTTAATGCCTCATTATCGTTACAATCCGTTGAATCCGTTACATATCCTTCAGGTTGCACGCAGCCTAAAATTGAATTCGCATTAGCCCCATAACTATCCCCGTCCGCATCCGGAAAAAAGGACACAATAGGATTTGGATAAATGGTAAAAGAACCTTCACAGGTTTGTTCTGCTGTTGAAACTTCACATGAATAAGTTGCTACAGCATCCGCAATTACTTCGACACTCGGATTAACAGATAGATTACTCCAGCTATAACTCAATGAACTTCCTATTGCATTTGGAACTGACAAGGTAACTGCATCTCCCTCACATATTTCATAGTCATTCGAAACTACAGTTGGATCAAGGATAAATACATTCGTTGTATCTACTCTAGTGCACTCGCCGTATGTAATCGTGCATATAAAAGCACCGCTTAAATTGGTACTAATTACTCTTGTTGTTTCCCCGGTATTCCACAAGTAGGAGTCCATGCCTTCAGGAGCCTCCAAAATAACTGGAGCACCGCAGCTTTTCGCGGAATCAGCCAAAAATGAATAATCATTTTCACACAGGTAAGAAATTTCCACTAAATAGTCTTCCGTTTCCCCATAAAAATAAGACGAACAGGGCTGAATACTGGCTCCCCCGTGACCTTCTGAATTAATCACACGCAAACGAGTTAGACCAAAACTCGCCGTTTGTGACACGATAAAAGAGACAGGTACAACGGATGCCGGAACACAAGAAATATTCGCATCATTACCATTACTCCAAACCCTTTCTTCAGGGTCTGTGAACAACCCATTTCTGTTGTAATCTATAAAAATAGTAGCACCGCTAAAAAAGTTTGAAGAGCTACATGACCCAATTGTTAAAGAACCTGTTACAACCTCCCCCGTATATAAAGTCAAAATATCAGGGGAATTTGGACCATCTGCGTAGTTGCTGTAACGGCTTGGCACAGAACCAATACCAGGAGCTAAACTACCGCAGGTAGATGAATTATTTAATTGACCAATACTTACATTTAATATATCCTCATCACTACCATTTACGAATGGCACAGTGCAATAACAAGATAAGAAACTCTTAATCGTCACCGCAATCGGTTCTGAATAACCCATTATTCCGCCGCAGGAGGCAACACCAATTCTGTATAATGAAGACACCGACTGACTAGCCATGTATGTTGTTGAATTTGCACCATATATATCGTTGTAATTTAAACCTCCATCTATTGATACCTGCCACTGAAATGAAAGTGCCAAAGTGCCATTTAAAAAATTAGCAGTTAGCAGAAAATTCTCTTCTGGACACACACTGTCTAATAAAGAAGTTACATTAAAACCGCTTGGGGCATTTGTTGACAGTACTGTAATTGTCGCACTATTTGGATTTGCCGAATTCGAACATCCAGTTAATACATTTCTAAGCGTAAGAAAATAGGTTGTAGTCACTTGTTGACTAACACTTATAGCAAACTCATTCTGACTATTTAAAGGAGTGCCATAATAATTAGTTGTAATAGGATAAGTGCCATTTATATCAGCGGCAGACCAATCCGTCAAATAGTTTACAGGTGGGCTAAGGCGCCAAGCTTCTGGAGAACTAATAGGCGTTGTAAAATTTTGACGCCCTGGAGCAGTAATGCCTATTGACTTATTTGCATTTTGAAGTCCAATGGTGTTGGCAATTGACTGACTATTGTTTAAAATATGTATTTCAATTATACCAGTAGTTTCATGCAAAGCAGCATAAGCAGTAAAAGTTCCCGAAGTTGAACCACCAATTGCCTGTCTTACCTCTCTATAAAGAATTATAAACTTACGATTAGGAGCAAAACCCTCTGTCCAATATATTAAATCACTGGGAGTCACATTGGGGTTGCCATTGCCGAAATATTGATCTCCGGCCATTAATGCTATTAAGTTTCCTCCATTATTACCATTAGGAAAAACCGGATTCGCTGAAAAACTATATTGACCTAAATCACCTGGGCTTGTCGAATAACCTAGAGCTGAACCAAACATTAAAAAACCATTTGTACTTGCTGAAACTGAGCTATAAGTGTTATTAAAAAAATTAAAGTTGAATCCTAATGGAAGACCCGACCACCCCCCATCATCTAAATTGCCGCCAGACAACCCAATACTAGTAACGCCATTGCTTACAACTATCGTTGCTGTTGCCGGAATAGAGAACGGTACATATGGAATTGATGTAACCGAAAAGTTCGTCGAATTTAAGCCTGCTTGTATGAATCCAGTTGTACCTGGACAAACTCCGAATCCGCCATCATTCGTAAAAGCAGTTAATGCAGCTGTTGGCAAAGGGTAAACGCTTAAACTTGCAAAGCCTTGAGCCGCACAACCAGATTCTAAATCAAATCCAGTTACACGAATAATACTTGTTTGAGTGACAGTGGCTTCAACTGAATTTGACGAAAAACCTGATAATGTTGCTCCATTGAATCCATCAAAAGAATAAACATAATTTTCAGATGACGACGCCGTTACAATAGTGGTTCCACCGTCCCCACAAAAATGAGGTACTCCTGTTGTCATTGCAATCGGCACAGGTGGTGTGTAATAAACTTGCTGCGAGACAGGGGATCCCACGCAACCATTTTCATCTGTTCCAATAACAGTAACCTGAGTATCCGATATGCCAGTATAGTAAACAGAAGAGCCCGTTACCGAACTTAGTGAAGCAGCTGGTGTCCAAGAATATGTCGATGCTCCAGCCGCATTCATTTGTTGTGTTCCGCAAAACGCACCGTTATTGGGGGCGTTTATGACAACTGACGGTAATGCGTTAACCGTTAAGGCAATCTCATTGGAAGTCGCTGTATCGCCTGTAGCGATGCAAGTAGATGTGCACACGTAGTAATAATTGCCCGCAGGTAATATCGAAGTGGTATAAGCATTGGCCGCAGCGCCTGTGCCATCTGAAACGTTTGTGTATGGACCACCCGGGGTAGAAGAAACTTGCCATTGAGTAGTCAATCCAGTGGCAACACTGAACCCGGATGCACCCATTGATCGAAAACCTCCATAACAGAAAGATGATGTTTCTGTTAAAGTTGCTACAGGAGCGTTTGGTGTTCCTGAACATGCCGGAGGAATAACATAAGTTATTACAAGACGCGGACGTGTTGTAAGTGTACCTGTGTTTGTTGTTATCGCTGAAGAACAACCATTTACGTTGTTTGAACGGTAAGAGTGAGAAGCGTTGTAACCTACCGCTGTTTGATATTGAAGCGCAGGATTACTAGTTAAACCAGTAGTCGCAGCGCCGTGACATACATCAACTAACAACCCTGTTCCATCATAAGTAAATGAAGCGGTCAAAGTGAACAAAATATTCCCGGCAGAGCCCGATATGTAGCTGTAGTCTTGAGGACCATAAACCGCTGTTGCTCCGGATTCCCATGCGGTTGAAGATACACCAGTAATCGTTGTATTCTTCAACTTTATCGAGAACCCCTCGATCAAATGACCTGAAATATTAGTAGCATTGGCCACCCAACCGATTTGAGTGATTAATGCTCCTGCTGGAATACCCGCTCCTGACATTGCAGCATTATTGTACAGGTACTGAGCGTGTTGCCCACCAAAATAATCGCCTAGCGCACAAGGATAAACAGAAGTTCCATTGGCAGCAGTATTGTTACCAATGACAACAGTTGTCTGGGTTCTTGAGGAAAAACTAAAAAGAAAAACAAAGACCGTTAGGCAAAACAATCTAACAGACACAAACGATAAATTATATGATTTCATAATATTAAGATGAGTCAAGGCTATATTTAAAATAACTTCATTCAATACCAATCAACACTCACCTCAGTCCATTCTGCTTTCCTTCAACTCACTTCGAACCCTTACGGATTTTTCACTTTTTTCAACTGCTTTGTAAATATATGTATTAATAATTTACCAATGTTAACAAATCGCAAAAACACGTCCCGTATTATCAAATCTCAGGGGGTTTGAATTTTCTGAGTTCGATTTTTGTTAGTGAGATGTGATGGAACTTCGTTTTTTACGAACCAGTTGCTAGTAACCTCGTCCGAAGGACCCTCGCGAAGAAATCGCCCTCGCAAAGCCATTTGCCCTCGCCAACGGCATAAACAGCATATAACCTGCATATAAAAGTTGGTGTAAATATCCGTCTCTCTTTTTAGGTTTGAATAGAAAATATTTATTCACTTTTTGTGAATATTTTGAATTAAACACTACTTTTGATGAAGGTTCATTTAATTAAGAAACAAGCCATTGAAAATTTCACTTCGAAACACGCAAGAAGTTCGAAGTCATTTCAAATTTGGTTAGCAATACTGAAAAATGCTGATTGGGAAAAACCCAGCGAGATCTTTCAAACCTTTGGATCAGCCGATTTACTGGGCAATGGAAGCAATCGCGTGATTTTTAACATTGGAGGAAATGAATATAGGATGATATGCAAGTACCAAGTTACTTCAACTGAAATAAGACTTTACATCAAATGGATAGGAACTCACAACGATTACAATCAACTATGTAAACTCAATTTACAATACATAATAGACCAATACTCAAAATGAAATACACCATCATCAAATCAAAAAAGCAATACTTCGAATACTGCTCGCGCATAGAATTACTCGGAGAGATTAAAAAGAAATCAAAAGACATCACCGACGAGATAGAACTTCTTCAATTGCTCATTGACAAATACGACAGCGAAAAGTTAACAAGCAATCCCATTCCTCCGCATGAGCTATTAAAAGCACTTATGGTTGAGCACAACATGAAAGGAATTGACCTTGCCCAACTCCTTCAAGTTAGTCCTGGTCTTGTAAGCGATATGCTGAATGGAAAAAAGACATTTTCGAAAAACTCGATTCGAATACTTTCGCAACATTTTAGGCTGAAGCAAGAGGCGTTTAACTGCGAGTTGGAACTTCGTTGTTAGAACTACGTTGTTAGAACTACGTTGTTGGAACTACGTTGTTCTTCAGATTAAAACAGTCGAAGACATTCGCCAACGGCAATCGTTCAGAGAACATTCGTCGAAGACATTCTTGCTTCCACATTCCGTAACTTAGCCCTTCATTATGCAAGCAAAAACCCTCCACCTTCTTAAAAAATACTGGGGATACGATGCGTTTCGCGATAAGCAAAGCGAAATCGTTAATGCTGCTGCATACGGTGAACATGTGTTTGCACTGCTGCCAACAGGCGGAGGAAAAAGCATCTGCTTTCAAGTGCCTGCGCTTTGTCACAAAGGTTTGTGCATTGTCGTAACGCCATTGCTTGCGCTTATGAAAGATCAGGTGGAAAGCCTCATTCAAAAAGAAATTCCTGCAACCTATCTCTCTTCCGAATTAAATAATTTCGAGATTGAAAAAATTCTCGACGACTGCACCAACAGAAAATACAAATTCCTCTACGTCTCTCCGGAACGTTTGGAAAACGACAACTTCATCGCTCGCATTCGCTACCTGAACATCTCGTTCGTGGCTATTGATGAAGCGCATTGCATTTCACAATGGGGACACGACTTCCGCCCTGCCTACAGAGCCATTCCGAAGTTCATTCAAGAACTTCGAGATCCTGTGGTGATGGCCGTTACCGCTACCGCTACTCCGCAAGTGGTGAGCGATATAGCGACACTCATTTTCAATAATGATTGCACCATTATTCAGAAGAGCTTCGCTCGAAAAAACATCGGATACAACGCACTCTTTTCGACACAAAAAGAAAAAGATCTCGTTGAACGCATGCAGGTGCTTCAAGGCGCCGGAATTGTCTACTGCAATTCACGAAAAAAAACCGAAGACCTAGCTGCATTGCTGAACGAAAAAAACATCAAAGCCCTTCCCTATCACGCAGGTCTAGATCTTCACAAAAAAGATCTCGCCTTTCTAAAATGGAAGAACAACGAGGTGCAAGTCATTGTGGCAACCAACGCCTTCGGCATGGGCATAGACAAACCCGATGTGCGTTTCGTGATTCACTTCGACATTCCTTCGCAACCCGAAGCGTATTTTCAGGAAGTGGGAAGAGCTGGACGCGACGAGCAACCCGCGATTGGACTTGCTCTCTGGAACGATAGCGACTTCGTTCAATTGAAAAAAAGTGTTGCCATGCGTTATCCCCCAAAGGAAGACATTGCAACAGTTTATCAAACACTTGCCAACATTCATCGCATTGCCATTGGCTCGGGCATGAACGAACTCTTCGCACTGAACCTCGATCAAATTGCAGAACGCAGTCAGCTCAACGCAAACACCATTTCAGCTTCGTTGCTGTTACTTGAACGCGCCGGATACATTTCCATCTTAGCACGCGGATTGCACCGCTCGCGCGTTCGTGTGATTGCTTCGAAGGATGAACTTCGCGCGTTCGTCGATGAAAATCCGAAGCACGAAGATTTTCTACGTTCACTCTTTCGCTTGTACGGAAGCATCTGGGATTTCGCTGTTCCCATTTCAGAGTACCAACTGAGCGTCTTGAATGAACGCTCGAAAAACGAAGTGCTCACTTCGTTGAACGATCTTCATAAACTTCAAATTCTTGAATACCTTCCGGCCAGTTCTACTTCGCAATTCAGTTATGCAAAACAACGCGTAGCCTCTGCCGAACTTTCTTTTCCGGAAACGATGTATGAAGAGCGAAGAGACATTGACCTTGCGAAGTTGAACAGCATGCAACACCTGCTTTCAGAAGACCACTGTCGCGAACAATACATTCTGCGCTATTTCGGTGAAGACACCGACACTTGCGGGAAGTGCGATCACTGTCAGCGCGAACGCGCTCTTCCAACTACAAAAGAAATTCTTAACGCTTGCCTCAACGGGAAAACACTCGACGAACTCTACGCGTGGCCGGTTCCCTTCAACAAAGAAAAAATAATAGAACTCGTGCAAGAAGCGCTCGCCGAAGGATGGCTCATTCCAAAAGAAGGCAAGTATTTCACGGCCAAGTAAGTTTTCGGAGTAGTTTTGCCACATGTTAGCAAAAATCTATTTAAAGAAAGGAAAAGAACAAAGCGCAAAACGCTTTCACCCTTGGATATTTTCGGGCGCCATTGAAGCCATTTCTGAATTGTTAAAAGAAGGACAATTGGTGGAAGTGTTCACGCGTGCAAACGAAAAAATTGGAATCGGACATTTCTCTGAAGGAAGCATTGCGGTTCGCATCTTTTCATTCGGTGAGGAAATGTATTCGACTGACATCTGGCATTCGAAAATTAAACACGCCTACGATCTTCGCAAGAAGGTAATGGTTAATACAGAAAGCACCACGTTGTATCGTCTGATAAACGCAGAAGGCGATGGTTTCCCTGGACTTATTGTAGATGTATACGGAGAAACAGCGGTGCTTCAGTTTCACGGAGCAGGTATGTACCAGCACCGCAGCGAAATTGCGAACGCGTTGAAGATGGTGATGGGCGATGGTTTGAAAGCCATCTACGACAAGAGTGGAGAAAAAGTAAAAGGCGTTCCTAATGCACAAAACGAATATGTTGTTGGTGAAAAAGGAAACGACATTGCCCTGGAACACGGAATTCAATTTCAAATCGATTGGGAGAAAGGACAGAAGACAGGCTTCTTCATTGACCAGCGTGAAAACAGAAAACTACTCGGTGAATTAAGTCAAGGTAAAAAAGTGTTAAACACATTTTGCTACAGCGGTGGATTCTCTTTGTACGCATTGAAAAACGGAGCGAACCTCGTTCACAGTTTAGATAGCAGCGCATCGGCACTAGCCTTAGTAGAGAACAACATTAAACTGAACAACCTCGATACTTCGAAGCATAAGTTAATTCAAGCAGATGCGGTTGAGTACATGAAAAATATTGAAGAGGACTACGATGTAATTGTATTGGATCCTCCGGCATTCGCAAAACACCTAAGCGCGAAACACAAGGCCATTCAAGGTTACAGAAGAATTAACGAAGCGGCTTTACGTCAGATTAAACCCGGCGGAATTCTCTTCACCTTCTCTTGCTCGCAAGTGATCGACAAGCAACAATTCACTTCTATTTTGTTGGCTTCTGCAATTTCAGTTGGAAGAACGGTGAAGATTCTTCACCAATTGCACCAAGGGGCTGACCATCCGATTAGCATCTTCCATCCGGAAGGAGAATATTTGAAAGGTTTGGTATTGGAAGTAATTTAGTATTTTAGACTTCATGAAAAAGCTACTCTTCTTCGCACTTTTTATTTCGGTTGGAATGAATGCGTTTGCGCAAACCGATCTACTTCCTCATTTATTGAAACTTCAAGGCAACTGGGTTGGACTCACCGGAAGAGAAGAATGGACGAAAGTGGAAGATGAAATGGTCATTGAAGGCATTTCATTTTACAACGTGAGTTTTGAAGAATACGGAACGAACGAGTTACCGAACGAACATTCGGTAATTGTTTACGACAACGATCATTGGGTGTACATTGCTACTCCACTAGAGGCAGACAAAAGCACCATATTCGTTTGCACCAAAGCGACTTCAACCGAATGGGTTTTCGAAAATCCACAGCACGACTTTCCAAAACGAATTATTTATCGTTTCCTTTCTGAAGAACAATTGGAAACAACTATCGACGCGGGCCTCGGTTCTTATCCGAAGGACGTGAAGGTCTGGAAGTATTGGAAGAAGAAGTTCTAGATTTCTTAGACGTATACGGAACATTTCCGTTAGCATTCGTCCCCACATCTTTTTTCGGCCCACGCGGTTCATCACGAGCAATATCTTCTTCCCCTCTCTCACCTTCTCTTCCTCCCTCTTCCCAATTCTTACTTTCTCTTCCCCCATCTTCCCTTCTCTCACCTTCTCTTACCTCTTTGTATCCTTTGCTCTCTTGATTCCCAAAAGAATCTCCAATGCGTCTATTCGGAACCGGAAGTTTCTTCGCCGTGTATGGCTTACGCACATCATCGGTTGGCTTGTCTTTCCAGTTTTCGATATCGCGTGGTGTTGGCTTTTGACCTTCCGTCAACAACTTCACACCGAACTTCATTAAGTCAACTTTCTCGCGCTTGTACAACAAGCCAGCTGCTTTCTTGAACGTCTTCTTCGACATGCGAAGACGAATTTTAATTTCATCAGGATCGCTGTCGTCGTTCAAACGAATATAACCGCCGTTGTTTTCCAAGAACTCTAACAAACGTGCAGCAGCATCTTCAATCAGATCAACTCCTTCCTTCTGCATGCTCACCACCACATCTTTCCCTTCAATCTTACGCACGTATCCTTTCACTTTATCGCCTTCAGAAACGCGACTCATGATTTCTTGTTGGAAAATGATACCTTGGTATTTTCCATTTACAATCACCTTTCTTCCCACTTCCAATTTCTCGAAAATGGTCATTTCAATTTCATCTCCGCGTTTGAAATCGGGCTCTTCTTTCAAGTGATTGAAAATCTTCGTCGTTCCGAAAAGTCTATGGTTTGCAGAATCGTAACACAGCATAATCAATGCTCTGCGATTCGCCATTAATTCTTGTCTTTGCTCTCTCTTTGGAATAAGGACATCGCGTCCTACACCAATGTTAATGAACGCACCTAAATCGTTTGAATTCAGAATGGAAAACATGCCCATTTCACCCACTTGAATTTCAGGTAATTTAATGGTAGCTTCCAACTCTTTCCTGTCGTTGAAGTAGCTGAAGATTTTCAGCGTTTGTCCCAATACAACCCCTTTGGTGTCAATCTTATTCAAAGGAATTTCCTCGTGGTCATTTCCAACAAAAACTCCTTCTTCACTAATTGAAGTAACCATTAACTCTTGAATGGTGCCCGGACTCAAATAATCTGTCATAATGCAAAGTAAGAGCAGAACCGCTGAATTCAAGGCCTTTTCGCGATTTAGTTTTCAGACTTGGCTTGTTCGTGTTACATTTGATGCACTAATCCACAGCCATGAAATCTTTTTTACTCGCAGCTACGTTTATTCTTTTCAGTGCCATCAGCAGCCTCGCGCAATGCGCTGCTGGAGAGACTTCCGTGACCTTCGTTATGCATACAGATGCATGGGCCTATGAGAATTATTGGCAGTTAAACCTAGCGGGAACTGGATGTACAGACATTCCTCTAGCGGAAGGAGCAAACCTTAATGTTGGTTGCGCAGGAACTGAATCGGCAAACAGTGCAAACGGCTATGCAGACAACACTGTAATTACTGAAGGACCTTTTTGTTTGACGAATAACACCAATTATGAATTGATCTATCTCGATTCTTATAGCGATGGAGGATTGGTAATTGAAGTCTTTGAAAACGGAACATTGACACACGTATATAGCGGAGGTGGTAGCGGAAACACATGGACATTTACAATCGGCGTCAGCAATGCTCCTGCATATGACAGTCCGTGCAGCGCCGTTGAAATTACGGCTGACGGCCCTTCATTGACTTTAAATAACACAGACGCAATTGCTGGATTTGGTGAACTTGCTCCGGCCGAATTAGATTGCGACGTTTATGGTTTTTGGTGTGAAGGGAATTCTACGAATTCCATTTGGGCGAAATTCATTCCAACAACCAATGCAACTTCATTTGAAGTAACTACTTGTAATCCGGGAACAATCACCGACACACAGATCGCGATATACAAAGTAACAGACTGTTCGAATTTCGCGACGTTCGATTTAATTAGTTCGAATGACGATATGATAGGCGGGTGCTCGGCTGGAGAGCTGTACGCTTCTCAAACTTACACCTCTTGCCTAGAAGCTGGGCAATTGTATTTGATACAGATCGACGGCTGGGATGGATCTGTTGGCGACATTGAATTGTCGGTGCACACCTACAGCAGCTCTACTTCTTGGGACGCTTTGGTAAACGGAATTAGCTGTCCGCTTAACAAAGGTGAAACTGGCGACGGAAGTGTTTATCCTTATAGCGTTGGCGCAGGTGCCAACTTCACTTCGGTTTGGACGGGTCCTTTTGGATTTACCACTACCAATCAATATTTGCAAAATGTAGATCCAGGAACATACACCTTAACAGCTACAAGCGGATGTGGGGAAGTACACACACAAACTTTCGATATTGTTCAGCCTGAACCTTGGATGGTTACGACCAACATAATTCTTCCGAGTTGCGACGTGAATAACGATGCGGCTATTGAAGTAAATGTTGCTGGTGCAACTGCTCCATATGAATTTGCTTGGAACGATGCTTCTGGAACGCCTATTGGAGTTGATAATCCGCTAATCGGAATTGGAATTGGAACATACAATATGTCCATTACAGATGATAACAATTGCACTTACAACTACACATTCAACATTGCAGATTGCGTTGGTGTTGAAGAAATGGAAATGGCTTTTTTAAATGTTTATCCGAATCCTTCGAACGGATCATTCACCATTAATCACGACGCGTTGAAAAACGCATCATGGAGTTTGTATGACATCTCTGGAAAATTACTTCATTCGGAAAGAATTGCTTCGGGAAGCACTTCAACCTTCGTGAATGCAAATGTTCCTTCAGGCGTTTATTCTTTGCGCATTATTGCTGATGATATGCAGCTTCAGAAGAGTGTTGTTGTGGAATAAAAATCTCCTTCATCTAATTATAATCCCTGAAGCTTCTTTATCAACTCCTGAACCTGTTCCGCAGAAACATTTCGGTGAAAGACAAAGCGAAGCCACACTGGTCCGAAAGGGAAACACTTGATTCCCAAAGGAGTTAATTTCTCTATCATCTCTGCTGAAGAATTACTAGTAGGTCTCCAGATAACAATGTTCGTTTCAACCGGCATAATCTCGGCGCAAGAAGGCATTGTACTCAAAAGATTTCCAATTGCTTTCGCATGGGCATGATCTTCATGCAAACGGAATCTCTCAACTTGCATGGCGTGCAAACCGGCTGCAGCAAGAAATCCAGCTTGACGCATTCCTCCACCCATTGTTTTTCTACGTCGACGCGCCTTCAAAATAAAATCTTTCGACCCCACCAAGAAACTTCCAACCGGAGCTGCAAGTCCTTTGCTTAAACAAACACTTATTGAGTCATAAGCCTTCGCGTATTCTGCTGGAGTCATCTTTGTTTCTTCCAACGCATTGAACAATCGCGCACCATCACAATGCAAAGCCATTCCATTCGCTTTGCAAACTTCTTGAATTTTCAAAATTTCATTGAAATCCCAAATAGCTCCTCCGCCTTTGTTCACGGTATCTTCCGTGCAGACTAATGAAGTGTTCGGCAAATGAACATCAGCTCTGTTGTTAATGTTTGCCTTCACTTGTTCTGCCGTGAACATGCCGCGAGGGCCTTCGATTAAACGAACAGAACTTCCGCTGTTCAAGGCAATTCCTCCGCCTTCGTATATGTAGATATGTGCAAGGTTGCTGCAAATCACTTCGTCTCCAGGTCGCGTATGCACGTTGATCGCAATTTGATTCGATTGCGTTCCACTGGTGCAGAACAACGCGGCTTCCATGCCGAATAAATCTGCAGCATATGCTTCCAACGCATTCACCGTTGGGTCTTCTCCAAATACATCATCGCCCACTTGCGCTTCAAACATGGCTTTTCTCATTTCGTCTGAAGGAACGGTGAACGTGTCACTGCGTAAATCAATTATATTCGCCATACATGTATTCATTTTTAAATCCGAACAAAAATACACGGAATAGCGCTATTCTCTTTTTTCTATTGCTTTCATTTTCCACTGGTCTAACAAACATTGCCTCCGGGCAACATTGGGGATATGTTGTTTTCAAAGACAAAGGCCTTCACGACAATTCCTTTCAAAACAATTTCACTCCAGCTGCAATTGAAAGACGATTTATTCAAAACATTGAATGGGATGAAAGGGATGTCCCTGTTTCAGAAGAATATATTTCTTTGGTTGAAGCCTATTCAGACAGCACCTTCGGAACAAGCCGTTGGCTAAACGCAGCGGTAGTTCGCGCAACGGAGAACAATTGGAATTTCATTTCGAATTTACCATGTGTCCAAGAAATTGAATGGCTTAAAGAGCAATCACTTCTTTCCGCTGAATTTCCTGTTACGCTATACGATAGTTCTTCGGTTCCGGCAGACGAAACAACGGAAGCCCAAAAGCAGCTTGATTTATTGGAACCAAAGCAATTCAGCGAACGCGAGCTCTTCGGGAAGAATACCATCATTGCAATTTTCGATGCTGGATTCACCGGTGCCGAAAACGTGGATCAACTTTCGCATTTGTTCAAGAACAATCAAATCGCAGCCACAAAAGATTTCTTAAAAAAAACCGAGCAAGTGTATTCCCACTCTATTCACGGGACAGAAGTCTTGACTTTTTTAGCGGGAAAGAACGACTCTGTTCAATTCGGATTGGCCACAGAAGCAACATACCTCCTTGCGCGGGTAACACCCAACATGGGATTCTTTCGCTTCCTGAATGACGTTCAATGGATACAAGCCTTGGAGTGGGCCGATGAAAAAGGTGCGAGTTTGGTTAACTCATCCTTAAGTTTTACCAATCAACTTTACGAGCGAAGGGATTTAAATGGAAGGACGTGCAAAATTAGTATTGCAGCGAACACCGCCATGGCCAAAGGAATTTTAGTGATTAATGCTGCTGGGAATGAATTTCAAAACAGTTGGGAAATCATTGGTGCTCCAGCAGATGCCGAACGCATTTTAACTGTTGGATCTGTTAATCCAACAACAGGATACATTTCCAGTTTCAGTTCAATTGGTCCAACCTCTGACGGAAGATTGAAACCCGACGTATGCGCGCCAGGAGAATTACTTTACCCGGAAGATGATGGTGACGATAACTACAAAAGCATTCAAGGAACTTCGTTTGCAACACCATTGGTATGCGGATTTGCAGCATGTGTTCGCCAACTTCATCCAGATTGGACGACTGAAAAATTGTGGGAAGAAATTCGCAAGAGCGGATCTCTATATCCGTTTTTCGATTACGCCCACGGATTCGGCATTCCAAAAGCGAGTTATTTCTTTTTCGGAGAAGAAGAAAAACCGAATGTTTATTTGGTTCAGTTCGCCCTGGACAGCTTGAGCTGCAATAACATTTTAACGATCAGCCGAAGGGACACTATCGAAATTGAAGAAAACTTTTCTTCTCCGGTAGCATTCATTCAATTCATAAAAGCAACAGGAGAAGTATTTAAGTACAACGTTTCTCGTCCGCAAAACAAAGTAATTGCTTCGATTCCCGCTGAGGAATTCAAAGGTTGTAAACTTCGTGTGGTATACGATCGTCACTTCTTCGAAATACCTATTCCGCAACCATGAGGTACGCGTTGCTTTTTCTCTTTGCTCTTGGAATGACGTTTCACGCGACAGGACAAACAATTATTTTTGAATCGACTATCGATTCAGTCATGAAGAGAACTCGAGACTATCGGTTGGAAGGTGTTAACAGTGACAATTACTCCTCTTTTTATTACGAAATTGGAAATTTCATTCCCAACAACAAATCCTTGTCAAAAAAGGAAAAGCTTGAATTGGGTAGAAGCTTTTCCTGCGGATACACCTTCAAAAAAGACCTTGCAGACATGTCATCAATCGTATTCGGTGCTGGCTATTACAGAAGAACGCAACGCTTGAATTCTAATTACCCCATTCAATCTTTCGAGCCCGACAGCAGTTGGAATCGAGCGAAATTCAGTTCAAATGCATTCAATGCGCAAATTCGATTACGTCGTTATCTTCTTAAGCAAGGCAGTCAGACCAATTGCTACTTCGAATGGGCCTTAGAGGGTTATTACTTTTCGAATACACGATTTCTGGGAGTGAAGAAAATTGACGATGTTAAATTGAAACGCATTGAAAAAAATCCGAAAGTATTCAATGCTTTGCAATACGCATCTTCACTCAAAATTAGTTTCAGCACCTTGGCCTTAGGGGTGCGGTATTTTCCTAACGAACTATTTTCAGGTGGAAAATACGCAAATGAAAACTACGGAAATTGGAGCATTTACTTCACCGTTAATCTTCCCGGAGCAAATAGAAAAAAGAAATAATCTTTATTGAATGAACTTCCATTCGGCAGCTTCGGCATGCCACTTGCCTGTTCCGGTATCGCTGTTCACCTCACACAATGCATGCTCGTGTCCGTTAGAAATAAATAACCAAGGAGCCTTCAAAACAGAATTGTAACGCAAGGTTTGACTCAATACAGCCTCTTCAATTTTCACTGTGGGAGCTTTGAATTCAGCAATGAGCAAGGGAAATGCTTCTCGTGTGTACAATACCAAATCGGCTCTTCGTTTCATTCCATGAAAAACAACTTCAGTTTCAACACCTATTCTTCCCTTCGGGAAATTCAAATCGTGAATAAAAAAATGAATGGCATGCTGACGAACGAATTCTTCGGGGGTAAGCGCTACCCATTTGTTACGAACAATGTCCCACACTTCACGCGAGGATTCACCGCGAATGCGGAACGAATAAGAGGGAAATTGGAAATTGAGCATAAAATTCAGTTGTGCAAATTAGTGTATATTTTTCAAGATTGAAATGTTGTATCTCCACTCGACTATTCCCGATATTTGCAAGACATGGAACACTCGCTAATCATTCGTGACATTCAAATGGGCAATACTGCCCCTGTTTATCTTTTGCACGGCGAAGAGGCGTTCTTTATAGATCTTATTGCTGATGCCATTGAAGATAAAATCCTCGATGAAAGTGAAAAGGCTTTTGGCCTAACTGTTTGTTACGGAAAAGATTCAAACTTAGAGTCCATTGTTTCTATGGCGAAGAGTTTCCCTATGATGGGGAA
>JBILTF010000028.1:0-24075 GCA_044371675.1 Flavobacteriales bacterium | reverse complement strand
GTAATGGAAAATGTGCATTGAAGAAGCAATTGAAATCGGCTTCGAAAGAAAAAGACGCTTCAAAGGAAGCTTCTGATTTTGCTCAACAACTTCAGTTCAGCCCCTTTGACTTAACAATATTTCCCGATCTTGTATTTTATCCATTGGATGAAATGAAATCTTCTTTCGCTTTATTTAACGAAGGGATTGAGCAACACTCATTTTCAGAAATTGAGCATCCCCCGTGTTGATTTGATTTGAATTAAACAGCGCATTTGCGTTGATATTTCCAATCATATAAAATCAAATCAATTACATATTTTATGAACCATATTTTTTATGCGGCATTTGCTGCACTCAGTCTTTTAACGTTTTCATCTTGCCATAAAGACCACGACAACCATGATGATCTCACACATACAGAAACAGGGGGCGCATTGGAATTTGAGATGGAACATACCTTCGGCACAAGTGCATTTCAAGTAAATACATCTTATTTAGATGCAAATGGCGATACTGTTATTTTCAATTCTGGAAACTATCATCTTTCGCACATCCGATTTATTAAAACAGATGGAAGCTTTTACGAAGATGCCTCCACTCATCAAATAAACCTAGCCGTTCCTGGGACAGCCATGTTCGATTTAACGAACATTCGCAATGGGGATTACACAGGGGTTCAGTTTGCGATAGGTGCAGACACATCGACTGTTTTTGGATTTTTCTCAGGATTGGTGGCAAATGCTAGCTTTGTCTATTCTGGTTTCACTGCAAGTGGTCCGGTTTACACACCTATTTACGATTTTGGAAGTATTCTAACGATCTCGCCTGATGCTGCGCCTGTTATGCACATGAGTTTGAACCTAGATTCGCTTTTCGCAAACGGAATAACTCCATCGATCATCGATACTATTCAGGTAGGTTCAGTAGGAAGCGAGACAGTAGTATCAAATCTTGTGAATGCTATCTCATTCGAACATTTACATCAATAAGATGAAATTTAAATTATTTATGGCGGGGCTGCTTTTTGCAGCCTCGCTTAATTCTTTTGCATGCGATGTTTGTGGAGGCGGTGGATCGGGAAACTTCCAAGGAGTGGTGCCTTTATTCGGTCAGAACCAATTTGCTTTTCGAATGAATTACTTTGCGGCCATTCATCATGACATGACCTACAGCAGTCCATTACCGAGCAGTAATATCTTGGAGGATCATTTCTTTCAACAAGAACTAAGCTATCGGAAATTCACTTCGAAAAAAATGATTTATTCATTCAGCGTGCCTCTAGGAATAAACACGCGTATTGAGACTGCCCGAACCACTCAAATTAAAGGCGTTGGTGATATTCAATTGGGTGCTTCGTGCATTTTAGTGAACACCTCGGACAGTTCCTTCCACACGGTGAAACACATCCTAACCGCAGGTTTTGGTTTAGCACTTCCAACAGGAAAATACATGCAGCGCGACGAAACGCTACTTCGCCTGCCCGCAAATTTTCAATTGGGGAAAGGAGCCTATGCTTACAGCTTCAATTTGTACTATGTTCTGCGACGAAAAAATCTCGGCCTTGCATTCAACGCACAGGAACGACTCTATTCTGAAAACGAATTGCGTTATCAATTTGGAAATGCATCCGCCGTATCCGCCGTTGGCTTTTTCAGATGGAATTTGAAAAATTATGAAACAACCCTTTTACCTCAATGCGGTGTAGCGTATGAACATCAAACACAAGATTTTTCATACGGCATAGTCGAAGTATCTACCGGTGGAACTCAAACCTGGGGCAACATCGCCATTGACATTTATCGCGGCAGATGGGCATATGGAATCAACCTTCAACGTAAAATAAGTTCTTCGCTTCCAGCAGGAATGGCTAAAAGCAATGTGAGATTTGGCCTTCAGGCAACCTACCAATTAAGAGCAAAGAAATAAAAGCATTTTCTTATTTAGAATCGTTTTACTTAACTTATCTTCGCGGCATGATTCGATTAATCATTGCCGACAACAGTCAGATCGTCCAGACAGGACTTCATTCTATCTTTTCAAATTACGAAAACATAGAAATCATAGGTGACGCGTCAAGTTCTGAGGGCTTATATAATTTACTAGTTTCTTTTGAAGCGGATATTCTTTTAATAGACTTTACTGCGCCGGGATTTTCTGTCGACACGATTACAAAAACCTTGCGTCTTCAACCCAGATTAAAAATTGTTGCGTTAACAGCAGACCAAAGCGGAGCCACCATTGTGAACGCACTGCGCGCCGGGATAACCAGCTACATACGTAAGGATTGCGATGTGAATGAAATTCTAGATTCCGTTCGTGAGACCGCAGCAGGAAGCGTTTTCTTCTGTGGAAATATTGTCGATCGCATTCGCAAGGAAGCCATCGATGTTGAGGATTTAGCTGTGGCCACATACGACTGTGAACCCACAACCATTAGCAACAGGGAAAATGAAATCATTACTTTAATTGCTGAAGGCTATACCAACGTCGAGATTGCTGAGAAATTATTTCTTTCCACCCACACGGTTAACACGCACAGAAAGAACATCATGCATAAACTTGGTGTGAACAATACTGCGGCAATCGTTATGTATGCCGTAAAGAAAGAATTGGTTAGCCCTAACAAATTTCTGTTCGCGCCTTCTGCGAATAGCTAAAGTCTGAAGAAATGTGTTATTTTTGGTGACCTAAGTTTTAGGAAATCAATCAAACCGCTCAATGATAGCAACACAAAAACCGATTGAGATTCGCAAAGTAGCCGAGAGCCGCATTCACCAAGTAGATTGGGACAATTTGGGCTTCGGGCATGTTTTTTCGGATCACATGTTAGCCATGGAATACCACAACGGAGAATGGGGCGAGCCTGTTATTCAACCGTATGGACCTCTGCATTTTTCTCCAGCTATCAGCTCTTTACATTACGGCCAAGCCATTTTTGAAGGCATGAAGGCGTTTCGTAATACTGATAATGAAGTCTTTATTTTCCGTCCGGAAGAAAACGCGAAACGCATGAATCACAGCGCCGAGCGTTTGTGCATGCCTACCCTACCTGAAGATGTTTTTGTTCACTGTGTTGAACAACTTATTTCGTTAGATCGCAACTGGGTGCCTACTCTCGACGGAGAGGCGCTATACATCCGTCCGCATATGTTTGCTATAGACGAATATGTGGGAGTGAAACCAAGCGACAGCTATATGTTTGTGGTATTCACTAGCCCGGTTGGAAGTTATTACACTTCCGAATTGAGGGTAAAAATTGAACACCATTACTCACGCGCCTCACACGGCGGCACCGGCTCTGCGAAAGCTGCCGGAAATTATGCAGCAGCTCTTCTTCCAACGAAAAAGGCACAAGCTGAAGGCTACCATCAATTGTTGTGGACCGATGCTGAAAGTCATGAATATTTGGAAGAAAGTGGCACCATGAACGTGATGTTCCGCAAGGGGAACACCATTATGACTCCGCAACTTTCAGATTCTATTTTAAGTGGAATTACGCGTGACTCTATTCTTCAAGTTGCTCGCGACTGGGGATATGAGGTGGTTGAAAAGCGAATTGCTGTTGCCGAACTCATTGAAGGGCTGCGCAGCGGAGAAATAAACGAGGCCTTTGGGGCAGGAACTGCGGCTACCATTGCACCAATTCGCACGATTTGCCTAGACGGAGAAGATTTTAATTTGAATGAATATTCAACTTGGGAATTTGCTCCTAAAGTAGCTTTATACCTCGACCGTGTGAAACGCGGAAGAGAGAAGGATACCCATAATTGGAATCACGTGGTGTAATTACTCGGCATAGAGATACCAATTGTTTCGACTTTCAAAAGGACGGTAGAGGTAATACACCCTACCGTTTTTTATTTGTGCATTGCGAATGTGCCTCCAATACAGGTTTTTCCTCAGGACAAGACTTCCGTCTTCCTTCAAAACATACAACATGGATTCGCCCGTTCGAAGTTGGGTAAAGCAAACGACTTCCTTCGTTTCAGGATCGTATTGCACATTGAGAATTTTTTCTTGAACGGGTAAATTGGAAAGATTCCTTTCTCCAAGCATATTCATTCGATTTATAAATTCACCTTCTGCGTTTATATTCAAGACTTGACCTTGCGAAATATTGAAAATAGACCACCTGTTTTCCAATTGAACAATCTTCGCAACAGGATCGCGATAAAACAGACTTTCCTTGAACCGCGTCATCTGTCCGGCTACAATCTCCTTGGGCACTCCGTAATCTAACTCATATTGGTATGCTATACGCTTCGCACGCCCGTCCATGTATTTGTATTCCGACTTGAAGAGTTCCATGGTTAACGAGTCTGCAACGTGTTCCAGCTCTATAGGATCAGTGCTATCTTTCTTCAATAGATAAAAACTGAATTCGGGATATTCTTCTGTGAAGGTGTGAAAGACAATGTTCGAGTTTAGAAATCCGCAAATGGGCTCAAACTCTTGTCTGAAGGATTGATAGCTCAACTTATCTAGATGCAAGAACGGTTCAGATTGAAGTTGGAAAACTGAATTTTCTGTTAAAACAAAACAAGCACCTGTAGGCGCTAAATGAAAGCGTTCAGCAGGTTCGTTAATGTGAAACGAGCTAATTATTTTTCCGAAAGAATCAACTTGAGCAATCCACGCGTCTTCCCATAAGTCGCGTTTTTCGCTTGCAGGCTTAAACAATTTTTCATGTTCATAGAGCAGCATGGTGAGCTTCCCATTCCACCAAACAAAATCGCCCACAGAATATTTCACACTTCCGAAAATGCTATCGGGTTTATCTGTAATGCTTAAAACAGGCATCTGATAAATCTGCTCGGTCAATTCAATGACTTTTCCAATTTTTGAGGTGGTGTAATCGTAGTAACCGATGGATTGAACCACGTATCCGTTGCTGGAATTAGGAATGACGAATTCTCCCTTTTCATCTGTGACAGCGAATTGCTTTCCGTTGCTCCACTTCACTACGGCTCCGCTTATGGGTTTCTTTGTGTTGAATGAAATGACTTTTCCTCGTTGTTGCGCATGAATCGCAAACGAAAAAAGGAACAACACCAGAGCTATTGACAAACGCCTTTTCATGTTATGAAATTTAGGTTGAAACGAGCTTCGCTCTCTTCCAAATTCAATTAAAAATTTCGTTTCTACTTCTCGAAATAATGCAGCGTCTCGTCAACGGTGTTCTGCGTTACAGCGTGATAGTTCCCTCTGCAATGCTCGTAGATGCTCAAGGCGGCAACGTGATAACCACTATTTTCCATGGCCTCATACAATGGCGCGACAAATTTTCTTCTTCCCACTTTTTCTAAAAATGTTGCAAGATCTGCAAAGACCGCTTCGTTCTTCGCTTGAATAGAGAGCATGAACCAAGCGAATAAAACTTCTGAATTTCCAATTTTCGAAATGTGGAAACTCTCGTCCAAAGATTGAATTTTATTCAGTGAAAGATTGTAATTCACATTCGATAAAAAACGATAACGCTCTTGGTAACTCCAATTATTCCATGGAAGATCGCTGTTCTTTATCTCATCTCCCTCCCACTTCAATCGAAGTTCATCCACTTTCTCTAACTCTGCCGATTGAACAACGGCTGTATTCGCCGGCAATCCGGCAGAGTAAATCCATTTATCAACTCCAATAGCATCTAATTGCTCTTTGCTCAAAAGCTCTGCTGTTAGAATTTCTACGAACCCCTCTGTTGTCATGACTCCGAAAGCATGCGATTGAAAGTAGTTCTTCAAAAACGCATCGAACTTTTCTCTTCCTACTTTCTCTTCAATGGTTCGAAGGAAGAAATAGCCTTTGTTGTAGGCAATGTCGTTCATGCCGTCATCTGGACTTCTGTTTTCCAAGGCTAATTTCAAGTGTGTGTCTTCAGCGGGAAGTTCAGCCAACGTTGCGTTCAAATCTTGACGCGCCAAGGTTGCCAACATCTCTGCCTTCGCCTTTCCATAAAGCGATTCCATGATTCGTTGCTCGAAGTATACCGTGAAGCCTTCGTTCAACCAGAAGTCGTTCCAAGTGGCGTTGGTAACTAGGTTCCCGCTCCAGCTGTGCGCCAGCTCGTGGGCGATTAACGATACCAAAGACTTATCTCCCGCTAAGATCGTTGGAGTTGCAAACGTCAATCTTGGATTTTCCATTCCTCCGAAAGGAAATGCTCCGGGAAGAACCAAAACATCGTATCGCTCCCAAGCGTAAGGTCCGTATAAATCTTCTGCTGCTTTTACCATTCCGGGCATGTCTGAAAATTCGTTGTAAGCAAGCTCAAGCATATCTGCTGTTGCATAAACGCCTGTGTTTTCACTCAACGATTTGAACGCCACGTCTCCAACAGCCAATGCCAACAAATAAGAAGGAATGCGTTGCTTCATTTCGAAGTGATACTTCCCGTCTTGTGATTTCACCTGCGGATTCTCCGCAGACATTAACGCCATTAATTCTTTCGGAACTTTAACATCGGCTGAATAGGTGAAACGCACCGAAGGGCTGTCCTGACAAGGAATCCATGTTCTTGCTAGAATGGCTTGTGACTGCGAAAAAAGGAAAGGTAATTCGTTTTCTTTTTCCACCCACAACAACGCTTCTGCATTCGGAGAGGTGGTGTATTGAATGCTCACTAGATTATCGATATCTCGAATTTCGACATGCAGCGCTTTACCTAAAAAAGGCTTCTCTTCATCCAAAGTGTAGCTTGCCATTCTTCCATTCACCATCACCCATTCAATATTTAAATCTTTCGTGTCGAAAGAAATTTGTTTCGCACCCTTCTCTGCTTTAAAGTCATAGGTTGCATTAGCTGAAATGACATGCGTTTCAACATTCACATTTGCGGTCCAATGCAAGTGAGTTACTCGAGCGTCAGACGTTGCCGCTGAATGCGGATCGAACAATTTCGCAGTTGCCATGGGTTGAATGGTGTGCTTCGATTGAGGAACATTCTCCTTGACCTTGCACGAAGCGAAAGCCATTGCGATAGAAATAAAGAGGAATATTTTCCGCATGAATTATACTTTTAAAATTCTTCCGAAAACGCCCAAAGGCAGAAGCACGCCGCTTTCAGCATTCAAATAAAGTTCTCCGATAGATAGGTTCTTTCCAGCAAATGGACGAAGTAGATTTTCAACAATAAGCGGAGAAAGCCCGAGGCTATATGCATTCAAAACAAGGAAATGTTCTTTCGGATCGAGCAATTGCAAAACTCCATCGAGCAATTCAGAAATCTGTTCTTCCAACTTCCATTTCTCTCCTTTCGGTCCATGTCCGAATGCCGGAGGATCCAAGATAATTCCGTTGTAATTGTTTCCTCTTCTCACTTCACGTTGAACAAACTTCAAGGCGTCTTCCACCATCCAACGAATGTCTTTGGTGCCTGTGAGTTGTGCATTTTCATTCGCCCATGTCACTACTTGCTTTATGCTGTCGACGTGCGTAACATCTGCTCCGTGCGTTGCGCAGGCCACTGTCGCTCCTCCAGTGTAGGCGAACAAATTCAAGACTTTCGGCTTTTCAATTTGCATCTTTTCCATAGCTGTAATGGAAAAGTCCCAATTGGCAGCCTGTTCAGGAAATATTCCAACATGTTTAAAGGAAGTCATTCCCAAACGCATGTTCAAATTCTTTCCGTTGATTAATTCGTATTGAATTTTCCACTGATCGGGCATTTTTTTCAACTTGGTCCATTCACCAATGTTACTTCCTTTCTGCACGAAGCGTACGTGCGCCCGCTTCTTCCACTCCTCGTCAGACAAGCGTTTCGGCCATATTGCCTGTGGTTCCGGGCGTATAGTTATGAATTCGCCGAAGCGCTCTAATTTTTCAAAATCGCCACAATCTATAAGGGCATAATCCTTCCATCGTGAAGGGGTATCGAGTTGAACCGTTAATGTCATGAAACAAAGGTACGCTTCTTAGCTTTATCTTCGCAGAGATATGCGCATAGCTCTAGTTGGAAATGGAAATTTAGCGTGGCATTTAAATGCTGCACTTCGCGAAATTAATTCGCGAATAGACCTTCATGTAGTTCGCGAGCTTCCTGTTTCGAGTCCTTGGAAAACGACCACGAATATGAGCGATATTAACGACAGTTTCCACTTGGTTTTGTTGGCTGTTCCAGACTCTCAGATAGCTGAGGTGGCGGCACAGCTTCCAGAAAAAATTATAGCGGTTCATTTCTCCGGAGGCACCTCGTTGCTCTCGTTGCCTCAGAAAAACAGAGCCGTTTGCTGGCCATGTCAGACCTTGAAGAAAGGCACGTCTATGAAGTACAACAACATTCCTTTGTTGTATGAATTTTCAAATCCGGAAACGGAGACCATTGTCAAAGCGTTTCTTGAGCCTGCCATTGGCAAGTGGATTTCCGCCAACGGTGAACAAAGACAACTCGCGCACATCTCAGCGGTCTTCTCTAACAACTTCACCAATCATCTTCAATATATATCTCAATCGTTGATGAAGGAAGCGCAGCTTCCAACCGATTTATTTTACACCATGTTGAAGGTGCATGTTGAACTGTTGGAAACGAAATCGCCGGAGACTATTCAAACAGGACCGGCACAACGCGGCGACCAAGGAACAATTGAAGCTCAAAAACAATTATTGAATAATCATGTTGAATGGAAGGAGATCTACACTCTTCTTTCTAAAAACATACTTGACAAATACCAATGAATTACAAAGAGAAATTAGCAAAGACAAAGATTTTTATCTTCGACGTAGACGGAGTATTCACAGACAACATTGTGTGGTTGTTCCCGGATGGTGAGCAGATGCGCACAGCGAATGTTCGCGACGGATATGCGGTTCAGTTAGCCGTAAAAAACGGATTTCGCATTGCAGTGATCAGCGGAGGGAAATCTGAAGCTGTTCGCGCCCGTTTCGAAAAATTAGGGGTGCACGAAGTTCATTTAGGTTCTTCAAACAAACGCCAAGTATATTTAGATTTAAAATCGAAGTGGCATTTCCACGATGACGATGTGTGTTACATGGGCGATGATATTCCAGATATTCCATTGTTGAAGATTGTTGGATTGGCTTGCTGTCCGGCCGATGCAGCGCCTGAGGTGAAGGAAGTATCACACTACATTTCCAACAAAAATGGTGGACATGGATGTGTGCGCGATTTGATGGAGCAGGCCTTGAAGCTTCACGGACATTGGATGAATGAAGAATCTGTAATTTGGTAATCATGACAAAAAGAAATTTATTACTTCTAACTTTTTTTGTTTTAGGTGGAAATGTATTCGGACAGTATTGGCAACAACAGGCCGATTACGTCATTGACATTTCATTGAACACCACGAACGATTCATTTGTTGGAAAGGAAACGATTCAATACACGAACAACAGCAATGACGAGCTTACCCAGCTTTTCTTCCATTTGTACAACAATGCCTTTCAACCGGGAAGCGACATGGATGTTCGCTCCGTGGCTTTGCCAGATCCCGACCGACGTGTAGGGGATCGTATTTCGAAATTAACAAAAGACCAAGAAGGACATTTGCATGTGAGCAAACTCTTGGTGAATGGTGAACTCGTTTCATTCATTGAGAACGAAACCATTTTGGAAGTTCAACTTTCGAAGGGCATACCTGCGCATTCTGTTGCTAAAATTGAATTGGAATTCAACGGTCAGGTGCCTTTGCAAATTCGCAGAAGCGGAAAAGACAATGCGGAAGGCATTGAATACAGCATGAGTCAGTGGTATCCTAAGTTGAGCGAATATGATAATGAGGGCTGGCATCCGAATCCTTATATCGCAAGAGAATTTTACGGCATTTGGGGTGATTTCAATGTAAACATTACTTTGCCCGCTAACTACGTTGTGGCAGCCGGTGGCGTGCTGTTGAATGAAGAAGAGTCTTTCAAGCGTGTTCAAAAAGTGGGAAAGAATTTACTCACTTGGAAGTACGAAGCGAAAAACGTTCACGATTTTGTGTGGGCCGCCGACCCCGATTACGTCCGCACAGAAACCCAACTTCCCGGCGGTCCAAAAATTTATTTCTATCACCAACCGGAAGAAAAATACAACGAAGCTTGGGACCGTCTTCCTGAATTCACAGCAAAAGCATTTGATCTGTTGAGCAAGAATTTCGGGAAATACGCATACCCTGTTTACAACGTCATTCAAGGCGGAGACGGCGGAATGGAGTATCCAATGGCAACGTTAATCACCGGAAGACGCTCTCTTCCAAGTCTTGTGGGCGTTACTGTTCACGAGGGCGCACACTCTTGGTATCAGTGTATGCTCGCCACCGATGAAAGTCAGTATTGTTGGATGGACGAAGGGTTCACGAGCTTCGCATCGACAGTGGTTATGAATTCTCTTTTCCCAGCGCAAGCAGATCCTTACCACAGAGAGTCGATTGACGGATATTTGGAATTGGTGAAAGCAGGCATTGAAGAACCGTTGACCACGCACGCCGATCATTTCGAAACGAATTACGCATACGGCGTTGCTGCATACAGCAAAGGCGAAACGTATTTAAGTCAATTGGAATACATCATGGGCTCTGAGCTCTTCAACCAAACCATGCAGACGTATTTCAACGAATGGTCTTTCAAACACCCTACTCCTGCTGATATTTTGCGCGTTGCTGAAAAGGAAAGTGCACTGGTGCTTGACTGGTTCGATGAATATTTCGTTGGAACAACGAAAACTATGGACTACGCTGTTGATACTGTATTGGCAGGTAAAGCAGAAACCGAAATTGTTTTGGAACGCGTTGGGCTTTTCCCAATGCCTTGCGAAGTCACTGTGAGTTTCGATAATGGAAAAGATTGCGTGTACTACATTCCGATTGATCTCATGCGTGGAGAAAAATTCAAAGGTGATCTGCCCGAGAATTGGAACCTACAAGAAGACTGGCATTGGGTTGACAAAACCTATTCCCTCAAATTCAAAAATCAGAATATGAAAGTTGTGAAGGTGACCATTGATGCGAAGAATCAAACCATAGACACCGACAAGAACAACAACACCTATTCAATAACCAAATAAACTGTGTTTAAACAATACTTTGCATTTACCAAGAGCGCGGCTCTTAATTTTTTTATCGGACTTGTTATCTCTCTGGGACTCCTGATTGGGCTCGGTCCATTAGTGGTTTCATACGGAAAGGAATTGCCCTTTTCAATTTTGAGTCTAGTGGTGTTATTCAACGCCATTTGGTGGGGATGGCAAATTGGATTTCTTTCGGCCTTATTCTACATACTTCTTGGAATAGCAGGACTTCACATTTTCCCGAATTATGAATTCGGAATAAAGCATGTCTTCACCATTACAAATTGCGGTTACTACTTCGGGTTCTTGGCTGCAGCATTGCTTGCCGGATATTTCGCTGAAATTCCTCGCAAGAAAAAAATGTTAAATACACTTGCGGTTTGGTTCCTTGGACATACACTTATTTTATTGTTGGGAGGTCTATATATTTATCGCATTAATCCTGAACGCGCTTGGGCGTTTGTTCAATTAGATCTTTCCGCTTATGCGGTCAAAGCCACAGCAGGACTCATTATTACCGTAGCCTTCTTACGATTTGTAGAAGGACGCGAGAACTTTTACAAAGCATCTTAAACTATGAAATTCATTCAACTCAGTTACAACGAAGGCATTGCTACCATTGCCTTAGATCGTCAAGAAAAATTCAACAGTTTCGTAATGGATATGTCTGTTGAATTGCAAGCTGCTTTGACCGAAATTAGAAACCGAACGGACGTTCGGTGTGTGGTGTTAACTGGAAACGGGAAAGCATTTTGTGCTGGACAAGATCTCGGTGAAGCAATTGCGACTGACGGACCCGGATTGGAGAGCATTTTGAAAGACGGATACAATCCGATTATTCGCATGATGCGCGAACTACCCATTCCGATTGTTGGCGCCATTAACGGTGTAGCGGCAGGAGCAGGAGCGAACATTGCGTTGGCTTGCGACTTGGTTGTTGCTTCCGAAAACGCTAGCTTCTTACAAGCGTTTACCAAGATTGGATTAATTCCAGACAGCGGCGGAACGTATTTCCTTCCGCGCATTATTGGAACACAACGCGCGATGGCACAAATGCTTTTGGCCGACAAGGTTACCGCCGCTGAAGCGAAAGACATCGGACTTATTTACGACGTTTATCCAGTAGAAGAATTCCAAACGAAAGTCGCAGAACTTGCAACGCGCTTGGCTTCTATGCCAACGAAAGCGCTTGCTTTCACGAAGCAAGCCATATACGCGGGATGGAACAACACGCTTGAACAACAACTCGATTTAGAATTAGACCTTCAGAAAAGAGCTGGACAAACTGCTGACCACAAAGAAGGTGTTGCTGCTTTCTTGGAAAAGAGAATGCCTACATTTACGGGTAACTAATTCATTCAGAAATGTCGACTTGGATTTCAGTAACTGATCAATTGCCTCAAGATGGACAACGCGTGTTGGCTTTCGTTCCGGGTAACACTGTTTTCCTTCCTGGAAAAACAGGAGAGACCGAATTGCGTGAAGTTATTGTTCTTCATTTCCAAAAGGATTTCTATTTGCACGACAAAGAGAAAGCTGAAAAACATGGCATTCACTTTTGGAAAGGAGAAGGAAATTCAAATCAGTTCTTTCAATCGGTATCGCACTGGATGCCAATGCCTAGCTTGAATTCATGAAAGAACTGATTGAAAAACTGCATCTGAAAAATGTGCTGAAACTCTCAGCGGCTACTGCAGTTGGACAATTGATTACGTACGGAACTGCGCCTATTCTTTCACGGATGTACAATGCAGAAGACTTCGCATGGTTCGCATTGTTTTACGCATGGATTATTCCTTTCGCAGTGCTTGCAACATTCAGAATTGAATACAGCATACCGAATGCTGAAACAGAGATGATGGCGCGCGAACGCGCGAAGCTCGCCATCAATAACGCATGGAGATTGGCTTCTGGAATTGCCGTTCTGTTCAGCGTTCTCTATTTCTTCGGCATGCACATTTCAGCTTTTGAAGCGTTTCTTCCGATTGGAATTTTCAGCATTGCAGTCATTCAAACGTACAATTTCCTTTCGACCCGACTAAATAGATACCGCACGAATGCTGCGTACAGATTGATGAACAGCTTGGTCATCAACGGCTGTTCAATCGGAATGGGATTTTTCTTCTTCGACTATTTAGGTTTGGTTATCGGATTCATCATTGGTCAAGTTGTTTCCATGTGGGTGCTGTTCAACGGGACACGACAAGATGAACTCACTGAAGAACCGGTAAAAGACATTTCACTTAAATCTTTCAAGCAATACATCTTCTTCAACACTCCTCAAGGAATTATTGAAACCCTGCAATTGAGCGGTACTATCTGGATGCTTAATGTATGCTTCGGAGATACTACTACCGGACTTTATTTTATGTGTTGGAAGATTATTCAAGCACCCGTGAATCTGATTAGCAATACAGTTTTTCTTACGCATTACAACAAAGCTTCTGAAATTAAAAACAGCGGCGAGTCTTATCGTCCTCTTATATTAAGCACTGCAAAAGCACTCATGTTCATCAGCGGAATTGGCGCCATTGTTATCGTTGCCTTCGCCCCTTCCCTTTTCGCATTTGTGTTTGGTGAAGAGTGGCGTGCTTCCGGAGAAATGGCTAGATGGCTCGCACCGTTATTTGTGCTGAATTTTTCCATCTCGCCTTTTTCATTCACAGCCATCTTAGAAAACGTTCAAAACAAAGCGCTAGGATTAAACATCATTGATGTGATTTTAAAAATGACGGCGCTTTACGTAGGATATCTATTCAACAGTTTGAATTGGGCCATTGGCCTTTATTCGCTGGTGAGTAGCGTCATGTACATCATTACGTTTGTTTGGTATTTACGCTTAGCAAGACCCAAGGACGCTGACGAAAATATTCTAGCGAAATGAAAACACGTATTGCTCATTTCACCACACTGCATCCGCCTTTCGACAGTCGAATCTTCATGAAGGAATGCGTGAGTTTGTCTCAAGCCGGTTACGAAGTTTTCTTGGTTGTTCCGCATTCCGAATCGCTCGACAAGCAGGGCGTTCACGTGGTGGCCCTTCCAACAACAACGAGCAGACTTAAAAAATTATTAATCACCGCGTGGCAAGGGTTTTTCGCAATTCTGAAATTGAATGTCAGCGTTGTGCACATACACGATCCTGAACTCATTCGCTTTGCACCGTTGTTTTGGTTATTGGGAAAGAAGGTCGTTTTCGATTCACACGAACACGTGAGCAAACAAATTGAGAGCAAGCCGCTCGGGCCGTTGTTCGTGAGAAAAACAGCGGGATTGATTTACAAATGGATTGAAAAATTCTACATGCTTTTTTGTGTTCGTGTCATTTCTGTAACACCAGAAATAGCTCGTGCACTTTCGAAAAACAAATCGGCTGTGGTGCGCAACTATCCTATTCTTTCGCTTCCACAAATTAAACTTTCCAATCAACAAGGTGCGATAACACAATTCATTTATTGCGGCGGATTGACTGAAATCCGGGGTATTTACGAATGCGTAGAAGCCATTGCTGAAGTTGAGAACGCTTCGCTTACACTCGTTGGTGCATGGGACTTTGAAGCCTACAGACAGAAGTGTATGTCTTCCAAAGGTTGGGAAAAAGTGAATGAAGTTGGACATGTTCCTGCAGCAGATGTTTATGGCTATTACGCGCAATCCCATGTAGGATTGGCTATACTTTATCCAGAGAAAAATTATTTGGAATCGCTACCCATTAAAGCGTTCGAATACCTCGCTTGCGGACTTCCAGTTATTATGTCGAATTTCACATATTGGAAAAAAACATTTGTTGAAGGCTGTTCGTTCGTGAATCCTTTCAATCAAGATGAATTGGTTGCAACTATGAAACAATTGCAAAGCGAATCGCTTCGTATTGAAATAGGACAAAAAGGAAATGTTTGGGTGAAAGAAAATTGCAGCTGGGAAAACGAAGCGCTCACGTTGGTTCAACTCTATAATGAAATTACGAAATGAACATACCGTCTGTAGGCATCGCCATTCCATGCTTTCAAGAAGCCTTGCACATAGAAGAGTGTGTCCTTTCCTGTTTGAATCAATCTTACCAAGGAGTTGTTCGCGTTTACGTCGCTGATGGCGGGAGCACAGATGGAACATTTGAAAAACTTCAGCAGCTTGCCCTTCAACATGAAAATAAAATTGTTGTGTTGAAGAATGAGCGTCGTGTTACTCCTGTAGCACTGAACATGGGATTGCAAGCAAGTCAAGAAGATTTCAAAATGATTCTTGGCGCGCACGCCGCTCTTCCGAATGACTACATTGAAAAATGTATGCAGACGTTTATTGAACATCCGGAAGCGGATTGTGTAGGTGGAATTATCGTAAATGAATATCAAGATGCAACTTCTCAAGCCATTGGATGTGCCATGTCATCCTCATTTGGCGTTGGCAATGCACACTTCCGAACAGGAAATAAAAACGGATTTGTAGACACCGTTGCCTTCGGTATGTATCGAAAAGAAGTCTTTGAAAAGATTGGATATTTCAGAGAAGAGCTCATTCGCAATCAAGACGACGAGTTCAATTTCCGCATGGAAAAAAATGGCATGAAGTGTTATTTAAATACCGACTTACATTCGAAGTACTACGTGCGCGGAACGCTCAGCAAACTCATGAAACAGTATTATCAATACGGTTACTGGAAGGTGTATGTGAACATTCTTCACGGACAAATTACAACATTGCGACAACTCGTTCCGTTTGCTTTTGTTTGTCACCTTATTCTTTTCGTCTTTACCAATATATTTTTTCCGAAGTATGACGTTTATTTAGGAATTCCCATTCTAGCTTATTTCATTCTTGCGCTCCTATTCGCAGGACGGGCAAAAAGCAAAGAGCCACGTGTAACCTTGTTAAGCTTTTTCATTTTACATTTAGGATATGGTTGGGGTTATCTCCGCGGATTAATTGAAATGAAAATTTTCGGAAAACGTCCATCACTTCAAAACGCACAACACAACCGATAGAATATGCGATTAGCACTTTTTATTTTATTCGCTATTTTCATGAACACTCTTTCAGCGCAATCATTAAGCGTGAAGCAGAACTTAACTTCTCCCTTCATGCAATGGTATTTCAACGAAGAAGGAAAAACAGAAATCATGTCGTGCGCAGTGCCCGGAAACGTGCACCGCGATTTGGTCTTGAATAAACAAATTCCAGATCCGCTTATTGGAACCAATGAAACCGACGTGCAATGGGTTGGAGAAAAAAGTTGGGAATACACGTTGAACGGTTTCGTTTGTGAGCCGAACATTCTTCTTCAAGATAAAATTGAATTGCGTTTGAATGGAATCGATACTTACGCAAAAATTTTCTTGAACGATATTTTTCTTGGTGAAACGAACAACGCATTCGTTCAATTCGATTTCGATGTGAAAGGAATACTTCTTCCGAAAGGAAATAAGCTGCGCATTGTTTTATCTCCGGCTGAAGCCTACGCGAAACAAAAATTAAGTGAACGCACCTTGCCTCTTCCAGGAGACAGCATTCGGGCGGTGTGCCGAAAGCCGCAGTATCACTTCGGTTGGGACTGGGGACCGAAGTTGGTGACCTGCGGCATTACAAAAAACATTGAATTAGTTGGACACACCGACATGCTTTTCGAAACGTTTGGTGTGGAAACACTTTCGTTGAACGAAGGCAAAGCACAGATGCGCGCGCACATTCACTATCGCGCCGACAAAGAAGAAAAAGTTGCTGTAGCATTTAATTTCGGCGGACAAATTTTCAAAGACGAATTCGTTTCGCGCAAAGGGGAGCACGATTTTATTTTTCCATTTGAATTGAATGAACCGAATTTGTGGTGGCCGAATGAAGCAGGAACTCCGTTTATGTATTTGGTGCAATGCACCCTTCAAACTGCAAGTGGCAAAACGAATACGCGTGTAATTAAAACAGGAGTTCGTACCATAGAGTTGGTGAATCAACCCGATGAATTCGGAGAGAGTTTTTTCTTCAAGGTAAACGGAAAGTCTATCTTCATGAAAGGCGCAAACTACATTCCCTTGCGCATGTTGCCGGGTGTTTACAGCGAATCGGAATATCGAACGCTGCTTGAAAAATGCAGAGGAGCGCACTTCAATATGCTTCGCGTTTGGGGCGGTGGCATTTACGAAAGCGATTTGTTTTATTCGTTGTGCGACGAGATGGGAATTCTTATTTGGCAAGACTTTATGTTCGCGTGCAGCATGTATCCAGGCGATGCGAAATTTTTAGAAAGTGTTCAAAAAGAAGCGGAGCAAAACGTTCGCAGAATTTCTTACCATCCGTGTATGGCCCTTTGGTGCGGCAACAACGAGAACGCAGAAGCTTGGTCGAATTGGGGATGGAAGTCGGGTCTTTCAGCATCTTCTGTTTCTGCGATAGACGTCGAATACAATCAATTGTTCAATCAACTTTTACCTGGCATTGTCGGACATTTTTCCAACCTTCCCTATTGGCCTTCATCTCCGCAATTCGGAAGAGGAAACAAAGAATCGTTAGACGTTGGCGACTCGCATTATTGGGGATTGTGGCACGACGAGCAGCCTTTTTCTGTGTTGGAAACGAAGGTTCCTCGATTCATGAGTGAGTTCGGCATGCAGAGTTTTCCGAGTGAAGATGTGTTAAAGTTAATGTCGCCTCTTGCTCCTTTCGATTTGAATTCTGAGGGAATAAAATTGCATCAGAAAAACGCTCGTGGCTTTTCGCTCATGAAGCAATACACCGAGCAATGGTATCCGAAAGCCAGCAAACTTCCTACTCAAGAATACGCGAAGCTTACGCAAGAAATGCAAGCCGAAGGCATGTGTCGCGCCATTGAAGTTCAGCGCAGCAGTCCGCGTTGTGGCGGCACTTTGTACTGGCAGTTGAATGACGTATGGCCTTCGTTTTCTTGGAGCAGCATTGATGTGTTAGGAAAGGAAAAAATCTTCCATCAAAAATTAAAAGAAAGCTACGCTCCGCAATTGCTTACCTACAAAATCGAAAACGATTCGCTTTATGTAGTTTGGGTAGATGATCAATATTCAAACTCCTACTACGTAAATATTTCAGGAGAAATCAAACAACTTCAAAAGAAAAATGCGCGCGGCATTGGCTTCAGCGGAATTTCGATTTCTGTTAATGGAAAAATTTCAACAAGTGAAGGCATTTCACTTCGAGAATTAAAAGGGAAGTATGAGCGAATGCTTTTGCTTAATGCACAGTATAAAGACGTTCTTTTGGAAAGGAGTTTTACTATTCGCTAGAATGTCTTTCAGACGAATGTTGGCAAAGCCAACGAATGTCCGAAGGACGAATGCCCATGGCGAATGTTGGCTTTGCCAACGAATGTCCGAAGGACTTTAATTAATCTTGCGAAGCATCGTCGAAGACATTCGCCAAAGGCATTCGTTGGCTTTGCCAACATTCGTCGCCTAAAAAGGCGATTCCTCCCCGCCAGTGAACGTAAAGTCCTCATCATCTCCTAAGTCATCATTCATCTTCGAAGAGACTGTAATGGTTGTGGCACCGCTATCGAGGAAGGCATTGTTCGCAGGAATAGCTCTGGCTTCAGTTGACCCTCCGTTAAAATCGTTGTTGAAGTTGTAACCGTCGACATCGGCGAACTTCGCAAGGTTCGCGATGAATCGCAGTCGAATGTTATCGAGTCCACCGTTACGGTGTTTCGCAATAATTAATTCAGCCAAACCTTGAGAAGGTGTACGTTCGTTGTCGTTGAATTCGGTTAGTCCGTAATATTCTGGACGGTATATAAATCCTACGATATCGGCATCTTGTTCAATCGCGCCTGATTCACGTAAGTCGGAAAGCATTGGGCGCTTGTCTCCGCCGCGCGTTTCTACGGAACGTGACAATTGCGAAAGGGCAATTACAGGGACATCGAGTTCTTTCGCAATTTGTTTAATGGAACGTGAGATAGCAGAGATTTCTTGTTCGCGGTTTCCGCCTTTGCCTTCGCCGGCGGTCATGAGTTGCAAGTAGTCGATGATGATCAGTTCTATGCCGTGGTTCGACTTTAAGCGACGACATTTCGCACGCAATTCGAAAACCGAAAGTGCTGGGGTATCGTCTATATATATCGGTGCTTCAGACAAGTTCACCACTTGATGGTGAAGCTGCGTCAATTCGTAATCTTTCAGCTGTCCTTTACGAAGTTTCTCGGAATTGATTTCCGTTTCGCTGGCGATCAAACGTTGCACCAATTGAACACCGGACATCTCGAGCGAAAAAACCGCAACTGGACGTTTGAAGTCGACAGCTACGTTTCGAGCCATTGATAGAACGAACGCCGTTTTTCCCATACCCGGACGAGCCGCGATAACGATCATGTCTGACTTCTGCCATCCGCCAGTAAGTTTATCTACTGCGTTGAATCCAGTTGGTGTCCCGCTAATTCCGTCTTTGTTCTTTCTGGCTAATTCAATTGCTTCCATGGCAGACTTCACGAGTGTACTCATTTTATCGGAAGACTTTCGAATGTTTCCTTCTGCTACTTCGAAGATGTTACTTTCTGCTTTGTCTAGCAAGTCGAAGGTATCAGTGGTTTCGTCGTAGGCTGCCTTAATAATTTCATTCGAAACGCGTATTAATTCACGTTGAATGAATTTTTGTGAAACGATACGTGCGTGAGTTTCAATGTTCGCTGTTGACGCTACGCGGTTGGTGAGTTGCGAAATGTAGAGCGGTCCGCCCACGAAGTCGAGTTTCCCGGCTTTGCGAAGGGCTTGGGTAACGGTTAGAATATCTACCGCTTGCCCGGCGCCGAATAATTCTCGAATGGCCTCGAAGATGTCTCCGTTTGCTTCTTTGTAAAACGAATCGGGTTTCAGGATGTCGATAACCGCGTTCAGCGATTTCCCTTCGAGCAGCATGGCCCCGAGAACTGCCTCTTCCAAATCAACGGCTTGTGGCGGAAGTTTCCCCATTTCGTTCGCCGGCATGAAGTCGCGAATAGCTGAAACTCTGTCTTTGCGTGGATTTTTCGGTTTGTAGTTATTATCGGTTGCCATAGGTATTCGGTTCGAGGAGGACTTCAAAATTAGCTCAGACTGTTCGATGTTGGGGGCAAAAGTTTTACAACTTGGGTTGAAGATACTTTGTGAATAACTTGAATTGCGTTACGGGAACTTCGTTATTCCTACTTCGTAATTGGAAAATCGAAGATTTTATTCCTACTACGTAATTCCTATTTTATAATTAACCTGAAGACTTGAGATGTCGAATAGAAAGAGTTATTTTTACATAGAGTATGAGCAAGAGCAAAATTTCCATCCGATTCTTTAATGACCGCGAAGTTCGTGCTGTTTGGGATGAAGAAAATTCCAAGTGGTGGTTTTCTGTTTTGGATGTTGTTGCTGCTATTAACAATGAAAATGATTATTCGAAGAGTCGAAACTATTGGAAATATCTGAAGACTAAGCTTAAGAAGGAAAACAATCAGTTGGTTAGTATTACTAACCAACTGAAACTTTCTGCTGCGGATGGCAAAATGTATAAAACTGATATGCTCGATAGCGAAGGAGTTTCAGCCCTTGCTAAAACATTTCCTAAAAATGGCGGCCTTCAATTCCTTGATTGGTTCATATACAGCGAAGACAGTCTAGATGGACAAAGCAAGAAAAAAGCTTATACCCTATTTGAAGGAAATTTAATTCAATCAATCGAAGTCGGAACCACAAAAGGCCTGCAGCAAATTCATGCCTACTTGTTTGGTGGACTTTATGAATTTGCGGGACAGATAAGGCAGAAGAACATTTCAAAAGGCGGATTTCAATTTGCCATGTCGAAATTCTTGGTTGAAAATCTGAAGCAAATTGAGTTGATGCCTGAGTCAACCTTTGATGAAATTGTTTCGAAGTATATTGAGATGAACATCGCTCATCCTTTTATGGAAGGCAATGGACGAAGCGCGCGTGTTTGGCTTGATTTAATTCTTAAAAAACGCATTCATAAGTGTATCGATTGGAGTCAAATCGGCAAACGTGAATACATGGCAGCCATGGTTATGAGCCCAACAAAGAGCGAAGTTTTAAAAACCCTTCTTCAAAATGCATTAACCACGAAAATCAATGATCGTGAGATGTTCATGAAAGGAATTGATTATTCGTACTACTACGAAGAGAATGAGTGAGGCACTGCATAATTCATCCGAAGGATTGATCGCCGAAGGTGATTGATCACGCAGTGATTGATCCGAAGGATTAATCCGTAGGAAAGTACATTCTTCTTAATATTACCGAGAGAACTAACTTTCCACAAAAAATCATGAGCCACCAACACGCCTTCACAGCAAACATAGAATGGACTGGAAACCTGGGGACAGGAACTTCAGCTTATACTGAATATTCGCGCAATCACACGTTGTCTGCTGAAGGGAAGTCGCCCATCGCCTGCTCTTCTGCGCCGGAGTTTCGCGGTGATGCGACCTTGTATAATCCGGAAGACATGTTGTTGTATTCCGTGTCTTCGTGTCACATGTTGTGGTTCTTGCATTGCTGCGCAGATGCTGGAGTGATTGTAACGGCCTACACAGACAAACCCCAAGGCACGTTGGTTATTGATTCAAACGGAATTGGAAAGTTTACAGAAATAACGCTGCATCCAATTGCAACATTTCAAAATCCGGAAGATGAAAATCAGCTTGCGGCATTGCATGAAAAAGCACACAAACATTGCTTCATTGCGAATAGTTTGAATTGTCCGGTGAATATTAATTAGCATTCATGATCTTTAAAACGAACCCGCATAAAACAAAACAAAAATCATCATGAAAAAACTTCAATTCACCGTCCACATCAACGCCCCTGCAAGTAAGGTCTATGACAACATGTTGGGCATTAGCACCAAATCATCTTACGAGCAATGGACAGCGAAGTTCAATCCCACATCTACCTTTGAAGGCAGTTGGGAAAAGGGAAGCAAAATGTTATTTATTGGAACCGATGATAAAGGAAAGAAAGCGGGAATGGTATCGGAGATCTTCGATGTAATTCCGAATCAGTTTGTATCCATTCGTAATTATGGATTGGTTCAAAATAACATTGAAATTACAACAGGCCCTCAAGTTGAAAAATGGGCAAATGGATTTGAGAATTACACATTTGAAGAAATTGATGGCGCTACTTCGGTAACTGTTGATCTCGACACTGCTGAAGAATTCACCACTTACATGAGCGAAGCGTTTCCAAATGCACTTAAAGAGTTAAAAGAATTTTGCGAGAAGTAAATGAACACCACACCCGAACATAACGCAAAGATTGCCAAACTCACATTTGCTGAGGTTTATCCGCTGTACATAAAAAAGGTTGTTTCAAAAGGAAGAACTATTGAAGAATTGAATGAAGTCATTTCCTGGCTAACGGGATTCAATGAAAAAGAAATGCAGGAACTTATCAAGCAGAATGGAACCTTCGACATCTTCTTTCAAAAAGCCAAGTTGCATCCGAATGCAAATCTTATAACTGGACTCATTTGCGGATATCGAATTGAAGAATTACAAAATCCACTCACCCAAAAAGTTCGATACCTCGATAAGCTTGTCGATGAACTAGCGAAGGGAAAGAAGATGGAGAAAATTCTGAGAGCAAATAAAACCACCTAGTACAATCTACATTCAAATTACACGCTGCAAAGACCTATCGAAATATTCAAATGAAAAAACACCTCAAATTCTTCACCCTTACAATTTGGATCTTATTTTCCAGAAGCTACGACGCGTATTGCACGCACACGCTTACTCCAGATCTTTCGAAAGAGGCGAATCCATTAGTAACAGTAGCGGGCGTCTCTTCGTGGTCAGTATTGCTCATTATACTCGGCTGTCTAACAGCTTATGCTCTATTCGCCTTTTACGTCCGAACTTACAAACCCACCAATCTCCTTCCTGAAGAAAAAGGATATTCATTCAATCACTTTGTGGCGTTCTTATTCTTAGGATACAAAGACCAATGGTTCGCAACGCTGTACAAACTTCCTTCATCGTTAAATCGCTTCAACAATTACATGGGTGAAGTGCTTACCAAATGCCTGGCTTACGCCGGATTGGTTTCAACACTTATGTGGATACTCATTCACAACTCAGAATATTACAGATCGATTCACAGCGCACCAATTATCTACTCCATTCTAATAGGTGGATGTTTCGCGATTATTTATAGGTGGAATAAGTCTGAGTATCAACAATACTTGATTCAAGATTGAAAACAATGACCACAAAAAAAGCCCTCTCTCGAGGGCTTTTCAATATTATTTAATTCCAAAAATCTTCTTATACATTTTCGAAGTCTCTGCCGTTTCTTCCCAAGGGAATAAATTCACCTTCATGGTTTTTGGCTTCTGACCGTTTGGCATCTTGAATGTCTTCGTTACCGTCTTTGGTGTTCTTCCCATGTGACCGAAACTAGCTGTTTCTTTGTAGATAGGTGTCCGCAAATTGAAACGCGTTTCAATCTCGTATGGAGTCATTCCGACATTCTTCGAAATTAAACCTGCGATTTGACCGTCATTCATAGCTACTCGCGATGTACCATAAGTATTCACATAAAACCCTACTGGCTTCGCAACTCCAATGGCATAAGCCACCTGTACCAACACTTCGTCACACACTCCAGCTGCCACCAAGTTCTTCGCAATGTGACGCATAGCATAAGCTGCGCTGCGGTCTACCTTACTTGGATCTTTTCCGCTGAATGCTCCACCACCGTGTGCACCTTTTCCACCATAAGTATCTACAATAATCTTTCTTCCAGTTAATCCAGTGTCGCCGTGCGGACCACCAATTACGAACTTTCCTGTCGGATTCACATGCAACGCATACTTCCCATCAAACAACTTCTGAATGCGCTTCGGTTGCTTCTTCATAACGCGAGGAATCAAGATGGTGCGAACATCTTCCTTAATATTCGCCAACATCTTCGCTTCCTTATCGAAATCGTCGTGCTGTGTACTCACCACAATCGCAGAAATGCCCATTGGCTTGTGATCGTCTGAATACTCTACGGTTACTTGGCTCTTTGCATCTGGACGCAAATATTTCATTTGCTTTCCTTCTCTGCGAATGGCAGACAACTCGCGCAACAACGAATGTGCTAACT
>JBILTF010000097.1:0-7250 GCA_044371675.1 Flavobacteriales bacterium | reverse complement strand
CCGAATCTCGCAAAGCGCTGTTCGGATATTGATCCAGGAAATACTGCAATTCGTCAACCGCAGTCTTCGAATCGGTTTGATCTAAGGTGTAATTAGGAGACAAGCTATAGCTACAAAGCGCCGCCATAAATAAACACTCCTCTGCCTTTGGACTTGTCGAAAAGGATTTTGCATAGGACTTAAAATAGTAATTGCCCATGTAATAGTCCTTCAAGCAATAGTGCGTCTTGGCAAAATAGTAATAGACCTCTTCAGACTGCTGAGTTCCGCGTGTTAAACCTATTAGCTCTTCCAACATGGGTAAAGCCTTGAAACATTCTCCGTCCTCGTAATACTTTTTGGCATTAGCCATTTTCTTTGTAGGGTCAGTTTCTTTCAAGGCCTTGCTGTACTCAGTACAACCCGAAACTGCTATTGCTAACGCGAATAAGAGGATGATAGATCTTTTCATTTCCAGCGCAAAAATAGGGTTTTGCGGTCAAGTAACGGCAAAAGAATCACAATCGTCTGTTCACAAGATGATAATTCATAGGTCACATTAGAAAATTCCTCATTATTTTTGTAATTCTAAAAAATTTACGCGTGGATATATTTGAAAAAATCAAGAACAACAGAGGGCCCCTTGGTCAGCACTCTAAAGAATCTCATGGCTATTTTACTTTCCCTAAACTAGAAGGTGATATTGGCGCTCACATGACATTCCGTGGGAAACCAGTATTGACGTGGAGCTTGAACAACTACCTTGGTTTAGCTAATCATCCAGATGTTCGTAAGGCTGACGCAGATGCAGCTGCAGAATGGGGAATGGCGTATCCAATGGGTGCACGAATGATGTCTGGACAGACTAAATATCATGAGCAACTCGAGCAAGAACTTGCTGCATTCATGCACAAAGAAGACGCTTTCTTGTTGAACTTCGGTTACCAAGGTTGTATGTCGGCTATTGAAGCCCTTGTAGGAAGACATGATGTAATTGTATATGATAGTGAGAGCCATGCTTGCATGGTAGACGGTGTTCGTTTGCACCAAGGGAAGCGTTTTGTTTTCCAGCACAACGACATGGCGAGTTTCGAAAAAATGTTACACCAAGCGAAGCGCCTAACCGATCAGACCGGTGGCGGAATCTTGGTTATGACTGAAGGCGTTTTCGGAATGGCGGGCGACCAAGGAAAAATAAAAGAAATTGCTGAATTCAAAAAAGTTATTCCTTTCCGTTTATTCGTTGACGATGCGCACGGATTCGGTTCTATTGGAAAAGACGGACGCGGAGCTGGAGATTTCCAAGGGGTGCAAGACCAGATTGATGTTTACTTCGGAACATTCGCGAAAGCAATGGCCACCATAGGAGCTTTCGTTGTATCTGAAGAGCACGTCATTGAATTCTTACGTTACAACATGCGTTCACAAACATTCGCGAAGGCACTTCCATTGCCAATCGTAATTGGGGCCTTGAAGCGTCTAGATATGATTCGCACAATGCCAGAACTACAAGACAACTTGTGGAACGTTGCTCGTGCTTTGCAAAGCGGATTGAAAGAAGCTGGATTCGATATCGGGCATACCAACAGTGTAGTTACCCCCGTGTTTTTAAAAGGAACTCTGGGTGAAGCCACCAACGTAACCGTTGAGCTTCGTGAAACATACGGCATCTTCTGCTCTATTGTAGTTTATCCGGTTGTTCCAAAAGACGTCATTATGTTGCGATTAATTCCAACTACTGTTCACACGTTAGAAGATGTTCGTTTAACCATCGAATGTTTCTCAAAAGTTCGTAAAAAACTCGAAGCTGGAGAATACAAAGCCGAGAAGATTGCTTCTTGGGGTTAAAAAAATGAGACGGGAGAGTTTGTTTTAAGGAAAGCTTTTCTATCTTTAGGGCAATAAATATTAAAATGATAAAATTCTACCATCTAACTTTTTCACTCGGAACAGCTGGATTGTTATTCTTTTCAGGGATAGCAGCCAGTAACGGTAAGGCCGGTGCTACAGGCTCTCCAGGTGAGCAAACCTGCAACCAATCCAATTGCCACGCGGGAAGCACAAACAACTCCATGGGGGGATCGTTAACACTTACTTCTTCCGACCTTGTAAATTGGGAATACACGCCAGGGCAAACCTATACGCTAACAGCAACGGTGACGCAGCAAGGCAGACCTTTATTTGGAATTGGTTTAGAGGCCTTGCTTACTTCGGGGGCAAATGCAGGCACTCTTACTCCTGGTACTGGAACTACCACGAAAAACGCAACTATTTTAGGAGATTCAAGAAAAAATATTGTTCACAACCTGAATGCTGGCTTAACCGCCAACGGCCATTCATTCACATTTACTTGGACAGCCCCAACAACCGATGTTGGACCCATAACCATGTATTTCGCCGGCGTCGCTGCGAATAACAACGAGGATGAAACTGGAGATTATGTCTACAACGCCTCTCAAGTTGTTACGCCTGCAGGTGTTGGTATTTCTGAACAAGAGAATTCACCTTTCACTTTTTCGTTTTATCCAAATCCAACTACAGAAAACATTACAGTGAACTATTCATTGGAAGAATCTGCAAAGGTTCAGTATGTGATTTATGATTTAACTGGAAAGAAAGTTCAAAATGAATCTGCCACTCGTTTCCCTGGTGAACAGCAACAAAGTATTGATGTGAATAGCCTTCAGGCTGGAACATACTTGCTAAGTTTGAATGTAAACGGAAGCGTTATCACCAAGAGATTTGTAAAGAAATAATCCTTCTTTACCTGCATAAAAAAAGAGCACCACTTGGTGCTCTTTTTACTTTAGTATCTTTTATTAGATGAACATCAATACCGGTTCTTCCAACATTGCTCTCAATGTTTGAAGGAATGCAGAACCAGATGCTCCGTCTACCACACGGTGATCACAGCTCAATGTCAATTTCATGGTGTGTCCAGGTACTACGGCACCATTCTTCACAACAGGAACTTCACGAATAGCACCAACAGCAAGAATACATGCGTCTGGCGGATTCACAATAGCTGTGAACTCTTCAATTCCGAACATACCCAAATTTGAGATGGTGAAGGTGTTTCCTTCCCAGTCGGAGGGTTGAAGTTTTTTGTTCTTCGCTTTATCTGCAAATACTTTCACTTCTTGATTAATCTGAGCCAATGTCTTTGTGTCAGCAAATCTCACAACAGGAACTAACAAGCCTTCTTCAACAGCAACCGCTATGCCCATGTGAACGTGGTGGTTGTATCGAATGGTATCTCCTTGCCATGATGAATTCACCTTGGGGTGTTGTTTCAAAGCCAATGCTGTGGCCTTAACAACCATATCGTTGAATGATACTTTCGATCCGGTTGCTACATTCATTGCTGCACGCGCCTCAACCGCTCTTCCCATATTAATTTCCATGGTTAAATAGAAATGCGGAGCGGTGAATTTACTTTCAGCCAAACGACGAGCAATGGTTTTACGCATTTGCGAAACGTTCTCTTCGGTATAAGATTCAACAGCAGAAGCTGATTGCACAGATGCACCAGCCATAAAGGCATCTACATCTCTTCTAACAATTCTTCCGCCATCTCCTGATCCAGGAATGTACTGAAGCGGCAATCCTTTGTCTTCCGCTAACTTCTTTGCTAGGGGGCTCACACGCATGCGTCCATCATTGAACGGAACAGGCGCTGCTGCTGGGGAATGTGCCGCAGGAACGGGTGCTTGAGAAACAACGGCCTTCGGAGCCTCAGCCACCGGCGCTTTTGGGGCAGGAGCCGCAGCAACTGGCGCTTCTTCCTTCGCTGCAGGAGCAGCGCCTTCAGCAGCAACAATAGCCGAAACGTCTTCACCTTCCTTTCCAAACACAGCTAGCAAAGCATCTACTGCAACAGTTTTTCCTTTCTCTACTCCTATGTATAAAAGAACTCCGTCGACATACGATTCAAACTCCATGGTAGCTTTGTCGGTTTCAATTTCCGCCAACAATTCACCACTTTTAACTTTATCTCCCACCTTCTTGTGCCAAGCCGCAACGGTTCCATCCGTCATGGTGTCACTTAGTTTGGGCATACGAACTATTTCAGCCATAATTTTTTTATTAGTCGGTTACGTAAGGGTAATCGTCGTGGGAATATACGTCTTTATAAATTTCTTCTTTTTCTGGAAGTGGTGAGTTCTCAGCGAATTCAACTGATTCAAGAACCACTGCTTTTATCTCTTCTTCCATCGCCTCAATTTCATTTTCAGTCATCCACTTGTTATCGCGAATCCTTCTCAAGACAAAATCAATCGGATCTTTTTCAATATACTCTTGAACCTCTTCCTTGCTACGGTATTTCTGAGGATCACTCATACTGTGACCTTTGTAGCGATAGGTTTGAATGTCTAACAACGTTGGACCTTCGCCTGCTCTTCCTCTTGCAACCGCGCGGTCGAATGCTTCGGCAACAGCTTCCGGATTCATTCCATCTACAGACTCTGATGGCATTTCGAAACTAGCACCCAATGTTTTCAAATCGGTTACGTTTGACGTACGTTCAACAGAAGTTCCCATAGCGTATTGATTGTTTTCAATAACGAAAATGCAAGGAATCTTCCATGTCATTGCCATGTTGAACGTCTCATACAAAGCACCTTGACGTGCAGCTCCGTCTCCGAAGAAACAAACCGTCACGTGATCTTCACCTCTGTATTTATCCGCGAAAGCAATACCTGCGCCCATTGGAATCTGAGCTCCAACAATTCCGTGTCCACCAAACAAATTTCTTTCCTTGTCGAACATATGCATGGAGCCACCTTTTCCTTTTGAAAGTCCTGTTGACCTTCCGTATAGTTCAGCCATTACACGGTTCGGATCTGAACCCATCACCAAAGGATGAGCGTGGTCGCGGTATGCAGTAATAACCTTATCGGTTGGCTTAATGGCTGCCATCATTCCTGAGAGAATGGCCTCTTGTCCAATGTACAAGTGGCAGAAACCACCGAATTTTTGTTGAATGTACAACTGACCGCACTTCTCTTCGAACTTGCGCATCAGTAGCATTTCACGATACCACTTCAAATAAGTAGCCTTTGTAAAGCGCTCTCCTGTTGGGGTTGACGCATTTTTTGTTGACTTCGACGCTGTTGCCATAATTTTTTGTTCCTTGCAAATATAGTTAGGAAGGCCTTGTTCAAAAAGACTTCCTCCAAAAAGTGTACAATGTACACTACCTTATTGTAAAAAATACTATATGGTTTTCTTGAACTGATTCAAGAAGCGCATATCGTTTTCAAAGAAGTGCCTAAGATCATCTACCCCGTATCGCAGCATGGCAATTCGTTCGATGCCCATTCCAAAAGCAAATCCTGAATATTTCTCAGGATCAATTCCAGATGCCAATAAAACATTCGGATCTACCATTCCGCAGCCCATAATTTCCAACCAACCTGTTCCCTTTGTAATTCTGTGATCGGCTTGTGTTTCCAATCCCCAATACACATCCATCTCAGCACTTGGCTCTGTAAATGGGAAGTATGAAGGACGCAAACGAATCTTTGCTTTACCGAAAAAAGCTTCCGTAAACATTTGAAGCACTTGCTTCATGTCGGCAAAAGAAACACCTTCGTCGATGTACAATCCTTCAATTTGATGGAATTGACAATGCGCACGGCTGGAGATTGCCTCATTTCTGTATACCCTTCCTGGCATAACAATGCGAATGGGCGGCTTCGTCGTTTCCATCACTCGCACTTGCACACTGCTTGTGTGTGTGCGAAGAACAGTATCTGGTTGACCTTCCACAAAAAACGTGTCTTGCATATCGCGAGCGGGGTGCTCGGGCGAGAAATTCAATCCAGAGAATACATGCCAATCGTCTTCAATCTCTGGTCCGTCTTCCACACTGAATCCCATGCGCTCAAAAATGGAAAGTATTTCTTCGCGAACCAGTTGCAAAGGATGTCTGCTTCCGTGTGTCCACTCTCCGTATGGGCGAGTGAAATCCGGAACTTCAACGTCACCTTTATTCGATTTGAATTGCACAGAACCTTCATCTATTTTTTCTTGAACGGAAGTTTTCAATCCGTTCATGACTGCTCCCACCGCCTTTTTTTCTTCGTTTGGAATGGCCTTGAAGGCCTCGAACAAATCGTTCAAGATACCCTTTCTTCCTAAATATTTCACACGAAATGCTTCTACCTCATCAGCAGAGTTGAGTTGGGTGGAAGCAACTTCAAGTTTCAGTTGCTCTATTTGTTCAACCAAACTCACTTGATCACCTCCATTTTCATACTAATGTCTTGAAGTGGTCTGTCACCAGCTGCGGTTGGCATGGAAAGAATCTTATCAAGTACGTCCAATCCTTCTACAACTTCTCCGAATACGGTGTAATCCATATCTAGTTGAGCAGTACCTCCAACGGTCTTGTATAGTTCACGTTGCTCAGGGGTGTATGCGAAATTCGCATTCTTTTGCTTCACGTATTGTTCAACTTGATTGATCTGCGCGTCTGTCATGGCTTGTCCTTGAGCAATGTAGAACTGACTTCCACTCGAAGCTTTCGTTGGATTGGTAAAATCCCCTTGACGCGCAGCTGCAAGTGCTCCTTTCTTATGAATGAAGTTCGTATTGAATTCAGCTGGAACGGTATACCCCGGACCGCCCATGCCCAATTGCGTTCCTGCATCTGCTCCGCGACTGTTTGGGTCACCTCCTTGAGCCATAAACCCACGTATACAGCGGTGGAATAGCAAATCGTTGTAAAAGCCTGTTTCCACCAACTTAATGAAATTATCTCTGTGCTGCGGGGTTTCGTCATAAAGACGAATAACCATATCGCCTAATGAAGTTGAAACCTTAATACGTGTGTTGGTGTGATCTGTTTGCATGTTGTTATTTGTTTGATTTTCTTTTTTTTCAATAGGTACAGGCTCTCCAATGGTTAAATTAGATGCGCCATTGTTAATGGGTTCTTGCGATTTACATCCAGTTGCATTCCAGAATAAGAGGAAAGAAAAAATAGCAAAACCGCAGAAAGATAGACGTGAATTCATTTTTTTTTCTTTAATTTGTGAGACTTAACTGATTAATCGACGACAAAATTAAGCAAACGTCTATGAAGGCTACACGAACTTTTCAATTTGTTTTAGGAATTTTATTTTTAGTGGGAACTACAATGACTTTAACTTCATGTGTTAAAGAAGAACCTACCGTGGCGGTAGTTCGTGTTGTAGATGCAAACGGCGATCCTGTGCAGGGAGCTTCAGTGCGTTTGTACGGTTCACCTTCTCAAACTCCTCCTC
>JBILTF010000002.1:0-72284 GCA_044371675.1 Flavobacteriales bacterium | reverse complement strand
TTTTTTTTTTTTTGAAAGAGGACTTTGGTCCTCTTTTTTTTTACTACAAATGTGGTATTGCTCAAGGTTGATGTTTAGTGTTCCTTTGCAATTGAGAATTAGTCTAAATAAACGGAATGAGAAGAGCGATTTATACAACAGTGCTTTGTTTATGCGGGATACATGCATTTGGACAAAAAGATACGTTACTGAAGTTCACCACACCGCCCATTGAGATTAGGGAGGCAGTTTTAGATGAAACCGGAAACCTACCGGCAATAGACGGCGTTCGTATTTATGGCGGAAAGAAAACCGCTTTTGTCACGCCAGAGAAATTGAATATTGATCTGTCTTCGAACAATGCTCGTCAGCTCTTCGGCCGAATTCCCGGTATCATGGTCTGGGAAAGTGATGGAAGCGGAATTCAAACGGGAATAGCTACTCGTGGATTAAGTCCTAACCGTTCATGGGAATTCAACATGCGTCAGAATGGATACGATATTTCTTCAGATGTATTCGGATATCCAGAAGCGTATTACACTCCGCCTGCCGATGCGGTTAAAAGGATTGAAGTACTTCGCGGAGCGAGCAGTCTTCAATACGGACCGCAGTTCGGCGGCATGATTAACTATGTTTTTGATTCAGCCCCTGCAACAAACGGCAGCGAGACAAAGATTCGTCAGACCTTCGGCTCTTACGGTTTGTTCAACAACTTCATTAGCACAGGTGTTCGTAAGGATAAATTTTCGTTCTATTCATTTTACCACAGAAGATCGGCAGACGGATGGAGAGAGAACAGCGCCTATTCAACACAAACAGGATTTATCTCATTGGGTTATGATTTCAACAAGCATGTAAAGTTGAAGGCTGAGTATACCCATTCAACCATGATGAGTCAACAGCCAGGCGGATTAACCGATGCGCAGTTTCAACAAAATGCGCAGCAGAGCTTTCGCGCACGCAATTGGATTCACATTCCATGGAATATGATGAATGTTCAGTTGGATATAGTTTCGTCGGAAAAATTTCAACTTGAATTAAAAACTTTTGGATTGCTTGCTACGCGCGGAAGTGTTGGGTTCTTAGATCCGATTACCACAGTAGACAATGTTTTAAGTACCACGAACGATTATGCTGTTCGAAGAGTAGATAGCGACCGCTATCAAAATATAGGAAGCGAGTTGCGCGGTAAGTATGTTTTTAAATTATTTGGAAATGAACAGACGCTAGCCTTCGGTGCTCGCGCTTACCAGGCAAAGACCTTCCGTCATCAAAAGGGTAACGGCACAACAGGATTCGATTACAACATGGAATTGGATTCATTGGGATACAAAGTGAATTACGTTTTTGGAACGAAGAACTACGCTTTGTTTGCTGAACAGGCTTTGTATGTTGGAAAGCGTTTGTTGCTTGTTCCTGGTGTTCGCTTCGAACAAATTACGGCTTCAGGAAGTGGAACAGTGAATTACAACAGCGGAGATATTCCATTACAAGAACGCTCCGTTTCAAAAGTACTTGCCGGAGTAGGAGCAGAGTTCCATTTGAATGAAAAAAATGAAGTTTACGCGAATGTTTCGCAAGCGTTTCGTCCAATGACATTCTCTGAGGTGGTTCCATCTGCCACTACAGACATTATAGATCCGAACTTAAAAGACAGCGAAGCGTCGAATATAGACATTGGTGTTCGCGGTTCTTGGAAGAATTATGTAAGCTACGATGTGAGTGTTTATCAGATGAATATTCAAGATCGTATTGGAAGCTATTCGCTGAATAGTGTGCGTTATGTAACGAACATTGGAGCTTCCTTGTCGAAGGGTTTTGAAATGTATGTCGAAGGAAATGTGCTAAGTAAATTCAAAGAGGGTAAATGTGGAAGTCTTCAGCCTTTTGCTTCCATTGCCTACAACGAAGCGACATACAGCAGTTGGAACGATCCTACGTTTCTAGCGGGATCTTCTTCCGATCGAACAAATAAAACTGTTGAGAATGCTCCGAGAAGAATTCAGCGTTACGGTTTGACTTATAAATTGAAGGGATTCAGCGCGACTTATCAGTTGAATAAAGTTAGCGAAGCCTTTGCAGATGCACTGAATACCGTTACTCCGAATGCGGCTGCTACAAGCGGATTGATTCCCGCTTATCAAGTCAGTGACTTGAGTTTCGCCTACAAAGGCAAAGAGAATTACAGCCTTCAAATGGGTGTGAACAACCTCTTCAACGAAAGTTATTTCACAAGAAGGGCCGGAGGTTACCCCGGCCCTGGATTAATGCCTTCGAATGGAAGAACGATATTCTTCACATTCGGTATTCAGATTTAATCTTAGACTTGTTTGATCATTTGAACGTTCAACGCTAATTTGATTATTTCGTCCAAAACGATAGAACCATCTTCGCTTGTTGCGTTCCATGTTAATCCGAATTCACTTCTGTTTATAGAACCTGTGATTTCAAATCCTGATTTTACTTGTCCCCATGGATCAACCACAGTTCCTGTGACTTCAACATTCATAGAAACTTCTTTCTCAACTCCGTGCATTTTGAACATACCTTTCATTGCGAATTGGCCATCACCAGTCTTCGTGAAAGAAGTTGATTTGAAATTAATCTTTGGGAATTGTGCTGCGTCGAAAAACTCTTCGCCTTTCAAATGACCGTCACGCTGTTCGTTACGCGTGTTTACTGAATCGATGTTAGCTTCAAATGAAATTTCAGCATCTGAAAAATCTGTTGCATCAGCTGCCATTGTTGCTGTGTACTCGTTGAATACACCGTTAACGTTAGTTATCATCATGTGACGAACTTTAAACCCAATTTCACTGTGGGCAGCGTCAATATTCCAAATTTGTTTACTCATTTTATTTATTTTTTCGAATTTAAGTTATTTAGGTTTGAACTCAGCGAGTTTACAATAAAATAATGTTAATCTCTTATAATTTTGAATTGAGAAGTCTTCCAGATTCAACAAGTTTTTTTAGAAGGGGAGAACGTCGAATGGCTTCCAATAAATTCAAATGTCCCACATGATGACAGTCTGTACCTATGAAATCAACCAAGTCAGCTTCAATCAAGCGCTCCGCAATGCGTTTCACAGCAGGACCGTAATGTCCTGTTAAACAGTTCGTATTGATTTGAATAAGAATGCCGCGATCTGCAACATCTTCGTATTTTGAAAAGTTCCCGTGCCAATACTCGTATCGCTCTGGGTGGGCAAGAATAGGTTTGTATCCGTTCAATTGCAGATTAAATATGGCTCGTTTGTAATTAATCTGCTCTGTATCGAAAGACAATTCGAACAACACATATTTATCGCCAAAACTCAGAATGTCATCTTTAGCAATTAATTCTTCAAAGTGCTCATCTACGTAGTATTCTGCAGCTGCTTGAAATTCGATAGTAATTCCGCGTAAACTCAATTCAGTTTTAACAAGGGCTTCCTTTTCGCGAATAATTTCGGTAGTGTTTTTATACATGTCCCAGAAAATATGCGGAGTAGTAATGAGCTTTTTGTATCCCATGCTGTGCAACGCGGAAATAAGTTCAATGGAATTTTCCATATCTACAGAACCATCGTCAATTCCCGGAAGCAAATGACTGTGCATGTCGGCAACGATAGGAGCGAAGCTAAGCGCCTCATCCAATTGAGGGTTTTTCTTTTTGAAAAGGTTTCCGAATGCCGACATTTTTCTAATTATTGCACGCTAAGATAACTCAATCGCAGGGGTTGTTTTAGTTTATATTGAAACGAAATCCAACGCGGAACCAACGTCCAGGCATTTCAATGTACCCTTGATCAATGTATTTTCTGTCAAGCAAATTCGTCACATCGAAATTCATAGTAATGTTTTCATTCAGCTTCCACATGCCACGAAAATCAAGGACTGTATAGTTTGTTCCAGTGAAACGTTCGGTATAGCGAACGGTCATGTTTGTGCTGAATGTGTTTGTGATTTGCTGACGGTATTGAAAAGTAACGCGATGTCTTGCGTGATACAAGGCGTACTTACTTTGCACATCGTTCTCTGTTCCTAGTCGCGCATCGAGGTAAGTGTAATTCAACTTTAAAGATGCGTTGTCGCCTACTTGCCAATGCAAATTGGCGTTCACTCCCAAGAAATTCACGGTAGTAAAGTTGGAAGGCGTCCATTTGTCTAAGTCGTTTTCACGCGTGTAGTTGATGGCGTTGTATACGCTACGATAAAATCCGCTTGCGGTGAAATTCAACTTTCCGAATTTCTTGAAACCCACTTCTACGTTGCGAGCTTTTTCTCCTAAGAGCGAATCGTTTCCGGTGTTCGCACGATCCGAGTAATACAATTCAGTGTAGGAAGGAAGTCGATTGCCAGTTCCAACATTTGCGAAGATGGCAGACTTGTTTGTGAAGTGACGAATGGTCTCGATTCCTGGAAAGAAGCTTACCCCATTGGCAGTGTTGTACTGCGCATTCACACCAAGAGTGGTATTGAATTTCCCAAGCATAAAGCGCTCTTCTCCGTAAATATTATAGAAGGAACGGTTACGATCTCCAAGATTGGTGCTTCGTATCATTTCAGTTCTCGCTTCAGCACCAATACCGAACTGACCGAATTTGTTAGCGCGGGTCGCGTGTAATTCAAGGCCGGCGGCTGCGCTGTTGTGCGTGTTTTCGTAATAGCGCGGGTTGTCTTCAATAAGAACGTAATGATCTTTGTTGAAACGTGCGTATACAATGGGTTTAAACGTCCAGATGTTTTTTGCATCTACAATATTTGCTTTTGCTGAAACAAAGGAAGTGTTCACTTCTTCAACTGCGTCTTTGTCAAACGGATAAGCGTAAAAGCCATTCGCTCCGAAGATGTTTTTGAAATGTCCAGCCATGACATCAAGCGAGTTATTTCGCTTCAACTGGTAATGCCCGAGGTAACTGATGCGTTGTTGATCATTTGCGGAATTGTATCGGTAACCATTTGTTTTGAATTGACCCAATGAGATGCTGTGTTGTGATTTTCCTTTTCCGAAGGCGGCCATGGCTTGAATACCGTTGGCAACAAATCCTTCTTGAGAGGAAGCAGTCGCGTTGAAGGTTTCAACAAATGAGGTTCCTGCATTCGGAGTTGATGTAATAATATTAATTGCGCCAGCCAAAGCGTTGGAGCCGTAGATTCTTCCGGCCGTTCCGTTCATGACTTCAATGCGTTCAATTTGAGAAAGGTCTACCGGAAGGTTCAGCATGTGGTGACCGGTCTGCGGGTCGCGCATGGGAACACCGTTGATTAGAATCAAGCATTGCTCAAATCCTGCACCCATCATGGAAAGATCTGCCTGCGCCCCGAACGGCCCGCGTTCGCGAATGTCTAGTCCAGATACATAGCCCAACAGTTCGTTCACACTGCGAACGGGAAGAGACAGAATATCTTTCTTCGTAATCACTTGAACATCGCGTCCGTAATTGCCGTTCAATCTTTTTTCTTGAATGCTTGTCCCAACGAGAACGTAGGTTTCTATTGAAGGAAGGTTTATATATGGTTTAGGAATAACATAAGGTCTTGGGGGTTGAATACCTTCGATGACTTTGATAGAATCGGGTTGAGCCCAAGAGCTTAATGCAGTTGACGCAGTAATTAAGGCTAAAAAAAGTGGTTTCATTTTCATGGTTTTCGAATAAAAATCAGCTGTGCGAATATACTTCAATGTGTTTCGTACATTTGCACTTCAAACATAGAATTATGAATCATGCTATAAAGTTTTTGTTTGCGCTATCGAGCGTGTTTATGACCATTCTTTTGTTTAGTGATGGATATTGGGGGCGGGGAATTGCCATGATTATTCCATCTGCGGTATTGGTTTTCATGTGCACGCGAAGTGTCCGCATGATATTGGTGTTTTATTACATGCAAGTTCAGAAAATTGAAAAGGCTCGCAAATGGTTAGAGCGCATCAAGGTGAATCAATTGTGGAAGAATCAACGTGGATATTACTTTTTCATCAAAGGATCTATGGATGTTCAAACGAACAAGTTCTCTGAGAGCGAGCGTTTGTTCAAAGAAGCGTTGCGTTTAGGTTTGAAGAAAGACGTTGACAAAGCCGCTGTGTATTTGAATTTGGCTGTTTTATCTGGAAATAAGAACGATAAGATGACAGCGACCATGCATTTGAAAAAAGCAGAATCATTGGACACCAAAGGATATTTGAAAAACGACATCAAGCAAGTGAAGAAGATGTTGAATGCCAGTCCGAAAATGGTTAGGAGATAGGTTAAGAGAGGGGAAGAGAAGGTAAGAGGGGGGAAGATTTAATTGGGAAGAGCGTTTAAGAGAGGGGAAGAAAAAATGGTAAGAGAGGGTAAGAAGAGGTAAGAGAGGGGAAGAAATGGTGAGATTGAACTTGTTATTTCATCATGAATAGCCCTGTTGATAGGATTTACAGGGGATTTGTTAGGTGTTTATGGCATAAGGGCTTGTTGAGTTTTAGAATTTAGATGTTGAGATTTGCCAGAAAAAAGTATGGCGTACATCAACGACGTTGCAACTGAGCTTGCAATTGGAATTCTAAAGTTAGCAAATGAACTTTACGAAAAGAAAGAATTCATTTTATCGAAGCAAATCGCGCGAAGCGGAACATCTATTGGGGCCAACCTAGCGGAATCACAAGGAGCAATTTCCCAAAAGGACTTCTTGAACAAACAGTACATTTCATTCAAAGAGTGTAAAGAAACTTTGTATTGGCTTCACCTTATAAAAGAAATGAAATACGTTTCAGAAGAAAAAACAGCCACTCTAGAAAAGCAGTGCCGTCACATTCACTTCATGCTCAATAAGTCCATTCTCACAATAAAATCCAAGCTGGAATAAAAGAAATCTTCCCTTTTTTTGACCTCTCTTAACCTGTATTTAGTCTTCCCTTCTCTTAACCTCTCTTAACTTCTCTTCCCTTTTAAATGGTGTCCGCAATTAAAGGAAGCACCTCCAACGATTTCATCAAAGGATATAGCGGCAGCGTCTTCATCTTTTCATTAACTTTTTCTTCCGTTAAATTTTTGAAGATTAGAATAGCTCCATTTCTAGTTGGACGAAGAAACAGTTGTTCTAAAAATCCCTCTGATTTCCATGCGGCAACAACTTCTCTTTCGTGTTTGATTATTTCTTGAAAGTTTTCAGGAAGGTTGTCTGTGTGAATGGTTAATATGGCTAAAACGTGTGTTGCATTCATAATTTTTGATTTGTATTTTTTCTAAGCGAATAGAAATTGGCGTTCGGCAAATATATTCGAAGTAATTTCGTTCTCCTTCCGAAAAAAAAAACATTCAATGAAAAAAAGCATTCTTCTTTTGGCCGCAGCCATCGCATCGAGCGCAATTGTTTCCGCGCAAGAAGTGAAACATCCGAAATACAAGATTTCACAATTTCAACTTTCATTCGGAGGTGATCGCTCGTTGGCGCCTTTAAACATTAACCAGAATGAATTCAATGTTCTTGCACCCGGAGCTCAGATTCCCGCGAATCCAGTGCCTTATACCACTCAGTTTGGTTGGGATGCACCGACATTAAATATGAATGTTGCTTTTCATCCGTTAAAGAAAAACGGATTATTAGGAGAGTATAATAAGAATCGCACTTTCCGCGCAGGAATATCGGCGCAGGGAATCAGCGCTTCCATCTTCAACACATCTAATTCTTTTACGACAAGAATAGATACGTTGGTGTCTTCTGCTAACGGAAGCATATACGGATTTGTAGATTCTATTCATCGCGATTTTACCTACAGCTCTTACATGGCTACAGCGGTAAAATTGGATTTTTCTTATTTGGCATCCACCGATGTTTCTAAACGATTTTCATTTTATTCCGGAGTCGGATTGAATTTCGGAATTACACTTGCACCGCGCACGGAGATCTATTCTCATTCATGGGATTCAGAGCAAATAACAGATACCAACGACAATTACATTTCAACGCAGTCTGTATATAATTCTTCGAATGTTAATCGTCAAGTTTTTCAGAATAAGATGGGCTACATGGCGGCGTTGTATGTTCCTATTGGGGTAGATTTTCGTTTGGGAAAGAAGAATGAAGTCATGAAAAAGATGCATCTGTTTTTTGAATTGCGTCCGACTGTTTCAGTATTAAGCATTCCTGAAGCAAAGACGTATGTTTATCCGAGTATGCAGAATTGTGTTGGCATTAAGTTCACCTGGTAATGTTGCGGAGCAAGTAATGTTACGTCAGTAACGAATGTCCTTTGGACGAATGCCGTTGGCGAATGTCTTCGACGATTTTATTTAAAGTTATTTGTGATTATAAAAATGAATAAGAAAGAAGTTTACGAAGCATTGGTGAAGGTGATTCAGGAGCGAGGAGCTGAGATGCAATTGGCGTGGAATGAACTTATGGAATCGAACAAGCAAGAGGGGAAGAGTTCGGCTGGAGATAAGCACGAGACTGCGAGGGCGCAGGTTCATTTGGAATTGGAGAAGATGGGAAAGCAAATGCTAGAGCACAATCGCAAATGCGAAGAGTTAGAGCGATTCAATCCGTCTAAACTGGAACCGAACAATCACGTTCGAAGTGGCTCATTGGTTGAAACTAGCGTGGGCTGGTATTATATCATAACCTCTTTCGGAAAACTCACCTTACCATCAGGAGATTGTTTCATCATAAGTGCTGCCTCTCCAATTGGACAAGCGCTGTTTGGAAAGAAAATAGGAGAAGCCTTCCGTTGGAATCTTCAAGAAGGAAAAATTCTTTCTATCTTTTAACAACATAGTTCCAATTATGCAGTAGGAATAAAACCAACGGTTTTCCCATTACTCAGTAGGAATAAAATCTTCGATTTTCCCATTACGAAGTAGGAATAACGAAGTTCCAATTACGTAGTTCAAATCGGTTCTCCATTCAAATCCGTCGTAAGTATCTCGCTCATGTAATCGAAGAACGGACGCATGGCTTGGAAAGTGGTGAAAACGTTCTCGAGGTATTTTTCCGATTGCGATTGTTTGTCGGTGAAGCGCTTTACAAGCAAGAACTGTTTATAATTGATTAGGTGAATAGCAGGATGATCTTTGTCGAATCCTTTCGGAGCGGTTTTCAGTTGTTCACCTTCCAATTTTCCGAAGGTGGAAATAAATTCTTTCGATGAAAGTATTTCTTGAAGCGGTTCTGGATCGGCAGCGATTTGCATGCGAATGTGTTTCAAATCTTCCGGAGACGGCCCCCAGAATCCACCGCCTAGAAAACAGTTTCCCGGTTCAATGTGGAAGTAGTATCCGCCACGCAGTTCTTTCGTCGCACGCGTGAACGCTCCGCCGATGTTAGTTTTATAAGGAGACTTATCTTTTGAAAAACGAACGTCTTTGTATATTCGAAATATCGACTTCTTTCCACTTGTAGTCTCAATGTTATCGCATTGCTTCATTTGAGAGAGCAGCTCGTCTGCAAACAAAGCAACTGAATTGTATTGCTCTTGATACCTTTCTTTATTGAGTTGAAACCACTCGCGGTTATTGTTTTCATTCAAGTCTTCCAAGAATGAAAAGACGGAAGCGGGGATGTGTTTTTGCATGGTGTAATTCGATTTGGACTAGGGATTCTCTGTTTGAAATTTCGGCTTATTGAATTCATCAAAGGCTATCCAGATGTCTTCTTTCTTTGGAGATTGTTGAAGCAGTGGGGCGAGAGAGATAACTGCGCCAAGGGCGAAGATGGGAGTGCCTTCGAAGTTATCTTGACGAATAAATTCGTACGACATAATCCCCAGTCCTGCTGCGAGCAGCGCCACCTGCATGCGCTTCAATTTGCGGTGGTGTTCGATGTAGTATACAGACTCGCTGTTCGAACTAAAGTCGCGCATCATGTTCTTGTAGTTTGCTGCATAAACAGGACCATTGCCAATGTTGTAGTAATCGAGTTGTTTTCCGGATGCAAGGAGTTTGTTGATCTTTTTCATTCCAGGGTAAACGCGCAGGGTATCGTCGCAATACACGCCGAAAGGAATTTCTTCGAAGGCATTGGCTCTTCCTTTTTTAATGCGCACGGCATAACGTTCAGTATCGTTTCCGTGAATGTGTGAAAGGTTCGCGAATGTCCCGTTGTTATTGCTAAAGCGAACAATTTCATTGGCCTTCCATCTATTTTGATCGAGGGTGAAATAGGCATTCTGTGCAATGGGCGAATCGTAGCTCAAACGAATTCCGGTTATTGAATCTCCATTTTGAAGGATAGCGTAGTGTTGAGCGGCACTGAAATCGGCTGTTGCCATAAAAATGCAGGAGAGCGCTATTGATTTTGAGATAGATGCAAGATTCATTGCAACGAATTTAAGAAAACTCTTTTGAGATTAGAAAAAGATATTATCTTTGCCGCGGAGAGCTGGCAGAGTGGTCGATTGCGGCAGTCTTGAAAACTGTTGACTGTAACAGGTCCTGGGGTTCGAATCCCTAGCTCTCCGCTTGAAAAGCCTCGATTTATTCGAGGCTTTTTCTTTTAAAAAAAATAGGATTGCGCCTTGCAAATTCAGAATTTTTTTAAAACATGTCGTTACCTTATTTTAGCAAAATGAACAAAGTAATTCTATTCCTTTTCGCTTGTTTCCTTTCTGCTGCTGGTATGGCGCAGGGAACAACCAAGTCTAAAATTTATTTGAAAAACGGTGATGTGCTTACCGCGCGTATTGTTGGATACAAACCACAAGAGTCTTTCACCATTGAGATTTCAGTTAATGCGGTGATTGATATTCCGTTTAACGATATTGAATACATTGTACTTGATGCAAACAATAAAAACACTTCGAAGCCTGCGGAGTTAAGCGCAGCGGATATCAATACCATGCCCGCATCGAAAGCAAAGAAAACCTACGAAGATTTTTATTTCGAGTCAGTGAACGAAGGAGTTGTTGGTTTAGGGGTTGGAAAAATAGGAGGACTGTTGATTGATGTTCCTCGTGTTGATATTTATACAGGTATGCCCGTTTTTGATCCTTGGACAGGAGCACCTATCATTGATAAGAAAACTGTTGCTAATGCATCTTCCTTTGGTGGTGTGTACTCCGTAAATGGTATCGGTTATAAAAATTGGGCGTTTGCAGGAATAGGCATTGGTGCCATGGGATATTCAGACGACATTGGTTTCTCGGTTCCATTCATGCTCGATCTTCGAGCACGTTTAATGCCCAATAAAAAGATTAGTCCACTTGTGATGCTTTCAACGGGAATCGCTTACCATAAAGGAAGCGTGGGTTCGTTCGACTTTAGCGATGGAGCAGGTGTGTCTTTGAAATTAAACGACCAAATTAATATTCACGCGTTGTTAGCTCACAGCTACATGCGTTACTACGGAAGACTGTCTGCTTCTGGTGCCGCTGTTTTAGATGGACAATATTACAATTACTTCGGAGTGCGCATGGGCGCTAGCTTCAGATTCTAACGAACCAGCTGGAACCATCCGCTGCGCTGCTCGGGCGATAAGATCGATTCTCCGTTCGCGTATTCAGCATTCACAACGTAATAATAAACGCCAGTTGAAGCGTCGTTTCCGTTAATGATTCCGTTCCAATTGTTATCCGGATCAGTAGATTCGAACACCAATGTCCCCCAACGATTGAAGATCTGAATGGAATAATTCGTCACAGCAGTTGTACTTCCATCTCCGGAAAATACCAAGTGAAACGTTTCGTTGAAACCGTCGTTGGTTGGACTGAAGATATTTGGAACCAAGAGATTCGCGCATTCCGGAAGATCTAACGTATAGGTGCCCGAAGCATCGCATCCGTTCGGATCTAGCGCAGCAACACTCACAGTTGAATTGGAAAGCAATTCAATACTGAAATCGGAAGAGCCATCGTACCAAAAAATGTTCGAATAAGTTGGATCAATTCCCAAGGTCGTTGGTCCGTCCCAACATCCCGATTGCGTGAGGTTTTGAATGGAAATAACCGGATTGTTATTCGCGCTAATGAGTTCTGCTGTTGCATTAGATGTACAGCCATCTGGATTAGAACTAATGACAGAATAAACACCCATGTCGACCCCCAAGAAACTGGTAAAACCAGAAGTAAGCGGATTTCCATTTAACGTCCATTCATTGTTCACCGCAGGACCATCGCTCAAAACGCTCAGCGTTAGTTGCTGACTTTCTCCAATGCATAAAACGGTTGAAGCAGGGGAGAGCTCGGTTTGAAAATTCTGATAGTCTATCTCAACAGGCGCGCTTGGCGCTATACAAATGTCGTTCGGACAAGTAAGCGAATACACTCCATCGGCATTCGTAGTATATGAATCTGCATTGGCTCCTGCAATGTCAGCTCCGTTTAACTGCCATTGGTAAGTACTGCAAATACTGGTGGTAGAAAAGGTGGTTGGAGTGTTGTCACAAATTACGGCGTCTATATCAGGGGTGACATTCAAGGTACTCAACGGAATAACGTTCACCGTTGCACCATCGATTAGCGTATCTGCCGAACAGCCGTTACTAGCTATGAGTGAATAGGAATAAACTCCAGGTGAAGTGTAACATATAGCCGGAGCAATGCTGTCTAAAGTTAGATCTGCAACGCCATTGACAAGCCATGTCCACAAGCCCGGATTACCTGCTGAAGTATTTGTTACTTGAACGCAATCTCCTTCGCAAACGCTGTTTTCAGAAAGACTGAAACTTGCGGTAACAGGAACATCGCTGTTGTTGGATGCTCCCGGAGATGGAGGCAAAGTTCCTGACACCCATGGATTCACGCCATCGCAGCTCCTGAATACAGTAAGTCCGTCGTTATTGGCTTGCGCAGGCACGGTTTGAATCTGTGTGAAAACAGAAAGTACTGGCACCGTGAACGTCGGACAAATGCCAAAAGAATTCGTAGTAAACGAAGTTTGCTGATTCCATTGTCCGCCACCCCAAACGATACCGTCGATAATGGTTCCGAGGTTGTCGTAAAGAATTAATTGCTCTGCACTGTTCGTTAAAATTCCAACCTGAGCATTTGGCCCTGTGGTACATCCGCATGTGCCAATGTTCACGTCAACAGCCACACCTGAATTGGAAGATCCAATGACAATAAATCCATTTCCAGGAATTGTTGTCCCTGCTGGAAGTGTAATTGAAAAGTCTCCATCTGTAAGAATATAACACTCAATGTTCCAAGTGAACGGACAGTTGTTATACAACTCAATCCACTCACCAGTGTTCGGGGTGCAGCTTCCGTCGCACGCACCCGCGGCATTCACCATGACTTCGTTAATGACCACACATTGCCCCATGCTGGAAAAAGAAGAAACAAAAAGTGCTGCTAGGAGAACGTAAACCTTCATATTACAAATGTAATAGGAACGGCCTTTGTTATTCCTATCGCACAAGGTAAGAATTTAACTTCTCTCATTTGTACTATAGATTATTCTTCGTAATATGCAGTATGAAATATTCAAATTTACTATTGTTCGTGGCGCTATTATTCAGCGCTTGTTCTTCACAGGCAGGAAATCCTCTTCTTGATGCGAAATCGTTTTCTGAAAAGCTAAAAGCAACGCCAAATGCAGTTTTGCTAGATGTTCGTACTCCTGAAGAATTCTCAAAGGAATATATTGAAGGGGCTTTGTTAGCCGATTGGAACGGTAATGATTTTCAGCGAAGAATTGATGCCATTGATAAGAATGCTCCAGTCTTCGTTTATTGTCGAAGTGGAGCAAGAAGTTCGAACGCTGCTGCGGCTATGCGCAATCAAGGTTACACCGAGGTGTATGATCTTGAAGGTGGAATTATGAAATGGAAATCTGCAGGCCTTCCTGTTGTTACTGGAAAGGTGAGTGCAAATGGCGGAATGAGTTCAGAAGATTATAAAACGCTTGTTTCGGGTGGAAATGTACTGGTCGATTTTTCTGCCGAGTGGTGCGCTCCTTGCCGTAAAATGAAGCCTTCTTTGGAAGAACTAGCGAAGGAAAATCCTTCATTGAAAATTGTAACCATTGATATGGATGAAAATCCCAAAATCTCGACAGAATTGGGCGTTGACGCACTTCCAACATTAAAATATTATTCCAACAATGAATTGAAATTCACAAATGTTGGACTCATTTCAAAAGAAGAATTGAAGGCTAAAATGGGATTGTAATTCCAACTTCACATAAAGAAAAAATGCCCTCTTAGGAGGGCATTTTCATTTCAACATAAATTGAAATTATTTCTTGTAGAATGGAAGTGAAACCACAACGGCTTTCAACGATTTTCCACGAACTAAAATAAATACTTCTGTTCCTAAAGTGCTCATAGCTGTTGGTACGTAACCCATTCCAATTGCCTTTTCCAAGCTTGGGCTTTGTGTTCCGCTCGTTACAATTCCCACAACGTTTCCGCTGGCGTCTGCAATTTCATAATCGTGACGAGGAATTCCTTTGTCGATCATTTCGAAAGCCACAAGCTTACGCGTTACTCCGGCTTCTTTCTGTGCTTTTAGATTTTCAGAATTCAAGAAAGGCGAACTGAACTTCGTGATCCATCCCAATCCAGCTTCAAGCGGAGAGGTAGTATCGTTGATGTCGTTTCCGTACAAACAGAATCCCATTTCCAAACGTAAGGTATCTCTTGCGCCTAATCCAATTGGCTGAATACCTTGTTCAGCGCCTGCTGCAAATATTTTGTCCCACATGTCATTAGCCGCTTCATTCGGGAAGTAAATCTCGAATCCACCCGCACCGGTATATCCTGTTGTTGAAACAACAACGTTTTCAACGCCAGCAAATGTCCCAATTTTGAACGTGTAATACTCCATGTCGCTCAACGTCATATCGGTCAACGATTGCAATGCAGCTGCAGCTTTCGGTCCTTGAACCGCCAACAACGAAGTGTCATCTGACTTGTTTACCATGGTTGCTCCGAACTCCTTGTTCAATTCAGAAAGGTGATTCCAATCTTTATCAATGTTCGAAGCATTCACCACCAACAAATACATTTCTTCGTTCACGCGGTAAACCAAAAGGTCGTCAACAATTCCACCTGTCGCGTTCGGCAAACAGCTGTATTGAACTTTTCCGTCGAACAATTTCGAAACGTCGTTAGAAGTAGCGTATTGAATTAAATCGAAAGCTTTTGGACCGCTGATCCAAAATTCGCCCATGTGACTAACATCGAAAACGCCCACGTCGTTTCTCACGCAGTGGTGTTCTTGCATTAATCCCGCGTATAGAACAGGCATATTGTAACCTGCGAATGGAACCATTTTCGCTCCAAGCGCAATGTGCTTTTCAGTAAGTGAAGTGTTTTTCATAAGTGGGCCGAAATTATAAATTATCGGTGATGTAAGTGATTATTTTATTCATGAGATGTACACGGTCTTTTCCACGAACGTTGTGCTCATGTCCAGGATAAACGAAAAAGTCAACAGGTATCTTTTTGTCTACACAAGCCTTTAAGAAACGCATGTTGTGTTGAAGAACTACTACGTTGTCGTCGGCACCGTGTATCATTAACAATTTACCTTGAAGTTTATCTGCGTGTTTCGTGCAGTTGTTTGCATCGAAACCTTCAGCGTTTTCTTGCGGAGTGTCCATGTATCTTTCCGTATACATAACTTCATACAAGCGCCAGTCGATAACAGGTCCACCAGCGACACCTACTTTGAATGTACCCGGTGCACGAAGCATAAGTGAGGTAGTCATGAATCCGCCGAAGCTCCATCCATGAACCGCCATGCGAGCAGGGTCTACATATGATTGCTTCTTCAACCATTCCACACCTGCTAATTGATCGGCCATTTCTTGCGTGCCCAATTGGCGATGAATGATTTGCTCGAATTCCTTTCCGCGATGCGCTGAACCTTGTCCGTCAACAGTGAATACCAAATAACCTTGCTCAGCGAGGTAGTTCATCCACAATGAGCTTCCACCTAAATAAGAATTTGAAATCAATTGAACGTGCGGACCGTTGTATACATAAACGACCACAGGATATTTTTTTTCCGGGTCGAAGTTGGAAGGTTTAATGAGTCGACAATAGAGTGAAGTGCCATTGTTAGCGTTAATGTTGAAGATTTCAGTTGTCCCTACATTATAGTTTTTCAGTTTGTCTTCGGACTTTAAAATTACGTTGGGGATTCCTTTATCAACGAGAGAAATTGAAACACGGTTTGGAACAGAAAGCGAACTGAATTGATCTATGAAGTACTTTCCGTTAGAAGAAACTTGAATGCCGTGTGTACCTGCTTCATTGGTTATGGCGGTTAGGTTCAATGTTGAAGTAGGAGCAGAGTAAAGATGACGCTCGGTCGCATTCGTTCCAGTTCCTTCGAAGAAAATGGTTTTCTTGTCGTCGCTCAATCCTAGAATAGACATCAATTCGAAGTTCGCGTTGGTTTGCGCAGTTAAATTTCCTGCTAAATCATACAGGTAATAATTGTGGAAGCCATTCTTCCATGTGTACCACAGAAATGTTGTATTCGAAAGGAAGTAGGGTGCTTGATCAGGTTCAACCCAGCGCGCGTCGGCTTCTGTAAATAGGGTTCGAATAAAATCACCGTTAACGGCGTTATAAACGTTCACGCTGCAGGTGGTTGTAGCACGATTCATTTCAGCAAGTAAAATGAAATTTTCATCGGGACTCCAAGACAAGTTGGTTGCGTAATACGTGTCGTTTAAAATCCCACCATTTAGTTTAAGAAAGATGGTCTTTCCAGTTTTGATATCGTATACGCCAATGCTAATTCTCTCACTCGAATCACCTGCCATAGGATAACGAATGTTATTCACGCTAGCAGGAGTTGTGTTGTAATTGATTAACGGATATTCAGACACGCTTGATTCATCTTTTTGATAGAAGGCCAAACGATTTCCTTCCTTCGACCAAAACGTTCCTTTTGCAATGCCATATTCATTGCGTGAAATACTTTGTCCACTGACAATTCCTTCAACATTAAAGGTCACTTGTTTCTCCTCTGCACCGCTCTTCACGAACAAATTGTTTACTCTTGTGAAAGCTACATTTCCTTTCTTGTGGAAATCTACGTTTTCGGCATCGGTGTCGTAGGCATTCACCACATTTGCCATTTTACTTTTCACGTTGAAAGTCACTTCAACGGTTTTGTTTTTTGCAGAAGACGAAGTTGCAGTTGCGTGCAGTTCGTTTGCTGAAATCCATTCCCAACGAGGCATACTTGTTGCTTTTTCAATACCATTTATTTCGAAAGCGCTGTTCACTTGAGCAAGGGTAAGTTCAACGGTCGGCTTCGATTTGCCCATGGCAGCTTGGCTAAACAGTGTGTCATTTTTTATCTGAGAGTATCTGTCGGTTCCAGGAATCCATTGCAATTGCAAATGCTCGGGATAAAATTGTCTAAACTGACCAAGAACTGCTTCTTCGAGTGTTAAGTTTTTCTTTTCTTGAGCTATTGATGTTAGAGCAAGAAATAGAGTAAAAGAAGCAATGAATAATTTCTTCATTTTAAATGATAATTTTGAGGTTGGGCTAAGATAAGCGCAACTTAGGGAAAGTCTTTATTTTCTCCCAGTCGTTCCATTCTTGTCTGAATTTTTTTGTTCGGTACAATTCTGCTTGATCGAGATAGTGCCTGCTTAGTGGATGTCCGCTTTGTCCGGCCGGTGTAATATTCCAACTTTCATTATTTTCGAAATCGTGAATGATGCGCATTTGCGATCCGAAATGAACACGGTAGTTTCCTGTGCTGTCTAGTTTGAATCCCGATTGGTGAATGGTTTCATTCCCACCCCAAACTGGAAGCTCTTCTCGGTTTACGAAAGGTTTGAATAGTGCAACAACGCCGAGGGGATGTTTCAATTCAAGCTTACATACTTTTTTCCAAGCCCATTTTTCAACGACGCCTTCTTCCTTCAATAATTTCTGAGCCGCTGTCTCGAAGGCGAGAAGTAAAATGTCTTCGCGAGTTTCAATTTGCTTTGTATGCACATTGTCCCACCAGACGGCATGCTCATTGTTGAACAAATCCAATTGAGTGCGTTGCAGTTGATGCGTGTCTAAGAAAAGATTGAAATGATCTTTTCCCATTTCATCTTCGCAAGCGAATTTTAAATAGTAATAAAGGAATCGGTTGAAGAGAACTGGACCAACTGCTTCAGGCTCATAGGCGCCGTTCCAGAGAAATGCAGGGGCAACATCTTCATAGTATTTGCTTTTTTTGGCAAGGGGTTCAAGCGCTTTAAGAATACTTGCGTCTACGATTGAGGTAACGTCATTCAGCATAGTTTTCATCTTTTCAGCAGACCATTGGTTGCTTTCCTCTAGCAACATTTTAATGCGATCTGCACGGTATTGAGGCTTGTAGTAACCAGGGTAATAAGAGCCATCTGCGAGAGGACCTGGCCAATCGTTCGCGCTATAGATATATCCCCATGAAGGGTTAACGCATCTTGGATTTTCTTTGAATGAATAGTATCCGTTCCATTCGTTCAATGTGTCTCTTGCATTTAAAATAACCCAAGAGTTGCAAGATGGATGTCGTTTCACCAAATGTGCACATGCCCACCAAGCTATGTTTCCTTCTGCATCTGCATAGTTAAGGCTCAATCCCGGGCTGTGAATGTATGAAAGTGTTGATTCGAATTGGCTCATTGAAGTTGAAAGATTCATTTCACGAAAGGCCTCGAATGTTTTGTTTTCCACTTTTGTGTAGATCCATGAAATTGAAATAGGAGTGGAGCTATTCATTCCAACAAACGCATCATTAACAACAGGTCCGTGTGGAGTAATTGCAACCGTTAGCACAAGGCTTTCTTTTTCTTTGATTTTTATTTCTTCGGTTCGAAAGGTGAGTGGAACATATTGTCCCTTGTACCACACTTCGTTGGCGTTTTTCGGATTTCTTTTTTCTGCATAGAAATCCATTTCGTCTTGTTCAAGCATGGTAATACCCCATGCGTGATGAGGGGTTCTGCCAATTAGGGCATATGGAATTCCCGCAAGGAAATGTCCTGTTATTTCAAATTCTGGACATTTAACATGCGCTTCAAACCACGTTTGTGGAAGTCCGTATCCAATGTGTGTGTCGTTGCAGAAAATAGGTTTGCCTGTGGACGATTTACTTCCGGCAACAGCCCATGCGTTGCTGCCATCGAAGGGTGTAACAGGAAGCGCCTCTTCGGCTTCAAGAAATAAATTATTTAACATCATTAAACTGGAATCGATTTCACGATTGTCGAAATGTCGAATTTCAGATTCCGTTGAATCGTGATGCATTCCTAAATCGTAGAGATATTGATTCCCATATTTCAACGCAATGTGGGTCATGATAGGCTCAGTTTTATTGGCCATTTGAAAAGAGAAACTCATGGCAGCGCTAATGCTGAACATGTCGGTAACGGTTAATTTTCTTTTCGGAATTCCCATGAGGGCAAACTCGGGTGGGGTAGGACCGTTTTCGATAAACTGATTCACACCATCCATGTATGCGCTCACTTCTTTCGCCATGTCATCGTCGATGTGATTCTTTTGAAAATTTTCTGCAGATGTTTTAGCATACTCAGATACGCCGAGTGTTCTAAAAATGCGATCGACTTTCACCATGTCTTCACCAATGATTTCGGCAAGTGTTCCACTACCGGCTCTGCGTAACAATTCCAATTGAAACAATCTTTCTTGCGCATGCAAGTATCCAAGTGCACGATACGCATCTTCCGAATTTTTCGCATCAATATGCGGAATTCCAAATTCATCGAAATACGCATCAACAGGCTCGTGCAGCCCTGCCAATTTCATTTCTCCGGAATAGACGGGCAAGCTGCTCTTCAACCAAAAATAGGCTGCAATGAAGCATAGAATCACAAGTGATACGAGCGCAATGGCGCTGCGGATGAGAAGTTTTTTCATGGGGTAAATATACGCTACGTCATCTATCACCTACGGTGATCAATCTGACTTCAACAGATCAATTCTTCGAATCAATCACAGAGTGATTAGAGGCGCAGCAATTCCGCTTCGGACTCACCATCGGAATCCCTAAACCTGCGCCCCGCAGGATAACCAGCAATCCCAAAATAAGCAACGCGAAGCGAATGGTCTTTTCGCGTTTGAAGAACGGGTATTTGCTTAATGCCATTTTAATTCTGGAAAGTAGAATCAATAGGGGCGAGGTGCCTATTCCGAAAATGAACATAAAGAGTCCTGAGTAAAGAGCGTTGTGATAAAGAATAGCTGCAGCCAACGCTGAATAAACCATTCCGCAAGGGAGAATACCGTTCACCATGCCCATGAAAAAACGCGAAAAGACACTTTCCATTTTTAAGAATTTCCGGAAGTAGGTCGCGATAGATAATGCTGGAAATACTGTGTTCTGAAACAAAGAAGGATACGACTGTGCGATGAAGACAAGAATTAAAACACTTCCGCTAATGAGCGCAGGCCACACTCCTATATCTTTCGGAAGGAACAATTGTCCAACACCTCCGACCGCTGCTCCCATTAGGGCGTAGGTTGTGGCTCTTCCGAAATGATAAAGACTAATCTGTAAAGCCTTTTGCGTGTTCGACCAAGGAATGCTAAGGATAATGGGTCCGCACATGCCAACGCAGTGCAGACTTCCTAAAAGTCCCATGGATAGGGCAGCTATAATTAGTTCAATGAACATGTTTGTGTCCGAATATTTCTTCGAAATAATATTCCTTTCCGTTTTTTTTCCAGAAAACTTCAATGTTGTATCGTGAAGGAATTTCGGTTGGAAGGGAAAACGCAAAAGCGCTGTCTGAAGAAGCCGTTAAGTTGTAACTCGCATCGAAGGCATTGTTACTCGGGCAATACACCTTCACCGTAGCGTCCCTCATTTCATTCAACATAAACGGAAAGTGAATAACGACAGTTCCATTTTGAAGTTGAAATGAACATTTTTTCTCGAGTGCGGCATAGTGCTTTTGCTGATCTAATCTTCCTTGGTGAACCAATTCTTTTTCATAGTAGTTCTTGTCTACCAAATCTATTTTTTGATTGATCGAAAGAAAAACCAGAGTCAAAATGCCTGCAGCAAAGCTGATGTATAGTAATGTTATTTTCCAACCCCAATTCATGGTCTATTTAATTTATTCGGTGCTAGAAGCACGAGATGTTCTGTGGCTTTCAGCTCGCCGTTGCTATAAATTTCTAATTCCACGCGGTTTCTTTGAGCAGGTAATTCATTCAAAGGAACATATATGAACAGCTCTCCGTTTTTCATTTCACCCGACTGCAATTTGTTCTGATGACCAATCCAATCGAAATGCGCATGCTTTCCTTCAATTTTGAATTCAAGGTTCATTTCATTGGATGTCTTGTTAATGAGTTTAATGTTGTAGAGGTTTCCAATTTCCCCATCGGATTCAACAGTGAAGAGGGTGTTGCGCGTTCGAACGCTGTTCACCTCCAATTCACTTCGTGTAATCAATAGAAACGCTTCAACACAGATTAATGCCAAGAGAACAAAGCAGTAAGCCAGTATGCGCTTGTTAATGCGAAGTTTCGTTTTCGTTACAATGCTGTTTTCAGAGGCATAGCGAATCAATCCTTTTTCGCGATGTGTCTTTTCCATTACGGTGTCACACGCATCCATACAAGCTGTGCAGTTCACACACTCCAATTGTAGTCCGTTGCGAATGTCAATGCCGGTCGGACAAACACGAATACACTCCAAACAATCGACACAATCGCCATGCGGCTGGTCAGCGGTCTTTTTAATATGTTTGGTTCTTGGCTCGCCACGGACATGGTCGTACGTCACCGCAATGGAATTTTTGTCGAGCATAACTCCTTGCATTCTTCCGTACGGACAAACAATTAAGCACACTTGCTCGCGGAACCAATAGTAAATGAAGAAGAATACCAGACTGAAAATGACTATGGCAAGGAATCCTCCAACATGATGAGAAACAGGCTCTGTAGCAATGTTCCAGACAGCGTCACTTCCAATGATGTACATGAGGAAGGTATTCGCAATGGCGAACGACACAGCGAAGAAGAGAATAATTTTCAGTATTCTACGCGAGAGTGTTTTGCTGTTCCAGGGGTCTGCGCGTAAAGCCATCTGCGCTTTGCGATCACCTTCAACCCAATATTCTATTTTGCGGAAAACCATTTCCATAAAAATGGTTTGCGGACAAACCCATCCGCAGAAGACCCTTCCGAAAATAACAGTGAAGAGAATGATGAAGACCACGAAGATGAGCATGCCCAAAACGAAAATGAAAAAGTCTTGTGGCCAAAAGCGAACACCGAAGATGATGTAAATGCGATCAATGATATTTAACAAGAATAACGGAGCACCATGAAATTTGACAAACGGTAAGCCAAAGAACACCACCAAATACACCCACGACAAATAATTTCGAAGGTTATAGAAATATCCTTTTGGTTTCTTCGGAAAGAACCACACGCGTTTTCCTTCAGCGCTAATGTGCGCAACTGAATCTCTAAATTCTTCTTCTACTTCTCCTATCATTTTTTCGCGGTGGCAGTGCTATCGGGTAAAACATTAGCAACAGCAACCGTGCTATCTGCAAGGGGAGTATACAAAGGACCTTCAGGCGCTTTCGGATTGGCAGGATTGGTTCCTTGTAAAGAGAGAATGTAACTGGTTACTTGCGCCATTTGCATAGCCGATAGATCATTCTTCCAAGATTTCATTCCTGTTCCAGCCACTCCAATTTTTACTGTTTTGAAAAGGTTTTTTATGTCGCCGCCGTGCTTCCAGTATTGATCGGTGAGGTTAGGACCAATTTTCCCTTCAGCGTTTGCACCGTGACAGCTTACGCAGTTCGAAGCGAAAAGGGCAGAGCCCACTTTCAAGTCTTCTGATCCGGTTAATAGCGCGACACTGGTTTCGTCTACAAGGTTCTTCGCGTTCAAGCGATACTCTTCCATCTGCTTTTCAGCATCTGCTAATTCCGTTTGATATTCTTGAAGGGAAGATGGTCCATTTCCACCCGCATGGTAATAAACCATGTAACCCAATCCCCAGACAATGGTTAAATAGAATCCATACTTCCACCAAGGGGGCAATGCATTGTCTAACTCGCGAATGCCATCGTAGTCATGGTCTGTAAGAATAGCGGCTTCGTCTTTAATTTCAACAGACTGATGGAACTTGATCCAGAACGAAGGTCTTACACGCTCAGGTTGGGCCTCTGGCGCTCCTTCCTTCAATCCAACAAAATCAGTAGTTAAATACTTAATCATTCGATTGTAGTAAAGCACTACGCACAGTTCAATTGCTATAAGCGTGAACATGGCATTGAACGGTGTATTTCCAAATCCGTCGTGAAGGAATTTCAACATTTGATCTCCAGTTGCCGCAGAGGCAGAATTTGAATATCCAAAGTATATGAGAATAATTAAAATGGTCGTCGGCCATTGACGCGCTTGTTTTTGCTTGTCTCTCTTCGCCTTATTTGCTAGGGCTTTCAAAACACCCTGTAGTTGAAGAATATAAATCAAGAGCATGGTTGCTACCAAGATGAGACCGTAAAAAATGGGGTCTTGGTAGGGTGAATAATTGCTCACAGCTACGGGTGTCGTATTAATGACATTCGCTGCTGTGGTTGAAGTTTGGGCGAATGCTTGTGTTCCTGCAAGCAACAGAATTCCCAATGTGGTTGTAGCTTTTTTCATGGCTTTACAGATCGAATGGAATGTTTTTTTGTTCTTCAATACTTGCTTTGCTTTCACGAAGCACGCGGTATAAAACGCCTGCGAAGAAGATTACGAAAATGAACAGGGAAGTAAGCGGATAGATACTTACGTCGGTAATGGATTCGAGGTAGTTTATAAATTTCATCTTGCTTCAGTTTTATTGTTGAACAGGTGCTGCGTCTCTTCCTAAGCGTTGCAAATAGGCAATGAGCGCTAAGATTTCATGATCGGGTTGAAGTCCTTCGTCGCTAGTAAGCAATTGGTTTTGATTGAACTCGAGCATTAATCCGTTTGTTATTTGTTGTGCTTGTCTTCTTGCACTGTCGGCACCTGCAGCAATGTCTGCATCGGTATAAGGCACACCCAAGGTTTGCATGGCTTCCATCTTATTGGTTATCTCTTCGAAGTCAATTTTGTCTTCGAACAACCAAGGGTAGCGAGGCATTATAGATCCGGTAGAGATAGAAGCAGGATCCATCATGTGGTTGTAGTGCCAGCTGTCCATTCGCTTCAAGCTTCCAGTTCCTTCACGCGCCAAGTCTGGACCGGTGCGCTTCGATCCCCATTGGAACGGATGATCATAAACGAACTCACCTGCTTTTGAATAGTCTCCGTAGCGCGCTGTTTCAGAGCGGAACGGACGAATCATTTGCGAGTGACACGTGTAACATCCTTCACGAATGTAAATGTCGCGGCCTTCCAATTCAAGCGGTGTATAGGGCTTCACAGCAGCTATAGTTGGAATGTTTTCTTTCACCAAGAAGGTTGGAATCATTTCAATAACACCTCCAATGGCCACAAGCACTAACGCGAATACCAACATTTGAAGCGGTCTTCTTTCAATAACGCGGTGCCAGTGTTCGTTTCCAGTGATGCGTACTTTTTCAAGTGGAGCAGCTTCGGCTTTTTCTTGAGCCAAGAACACGCCTTGCTTCGCTGTTTTCACCAAGTTCACCACCATGATAATTGCACCAATTAAATAGAGCAATCCTCCTAATGAACGAGCCATGTAAAACGGACGCATGGTTTGAACCGTTTCCAAAAATTGATATTGCAATTGTCCTTCTGGAGTGAATTCATTCCACATGCTACTCTGCATCCAACCCGCCCAATACATAGGAATGGCGTACAATAAAATACCCAGAGTTCCAATCCAGAAGTGCCAATTTGCCCATTTCTTCGAGTAAAGATCTGTTTGCCACATGCGTGGAATTATCCAATACAACACACCGAAGGTTAAGAATCCGTTCCATCCTAAAGCACCTACGTGCACGTGTGCAATGGTCCAGTCTGTAAAGTGAGAAATGGCGTTAACGTTTTTCAACGAAAGCATAGGCCCTTCGAAAGTGGCCATACCGTAAGCAGTAATGGCAACCACCATGAACTTCAACACTGCGCTTTCACGAACACGATCCCAAGCACCACGAAGCGTAAGCAATCCGTTAATCATTCCACCCCAAGACGGAGCAATAAGCATTATGCTGAACACGGTTCCCATACTTTGCGCCCAATCTGGAAGCGAAGTGTACAACAAGTGGTGAGGACCAGCCCAGATGTATATGAAGATCAAGGCCCAGAAGTGAATAATGGAAAGTCTGTATGAATACACCGGACGGTTAGCCGCCTTCGGAATGAAATAGTACATCAAACCTAAGTATGGAGTGGTTAAGAAGAATGCAACCGCATTGTGTCCATACCACCATTGCACCAGCGCGTCTTGAACTCCTGCGTAATACGAGTAACTTTTCGTGAATGAAACAGGAAGTTCAATGCTATTCACAATGTGAAGCATAGCAACTGTAACCCATGTTCCAATGAAGAACCAGATGGCTACGTACAAGTGTCTTTCGCGACGTTTGATTAAAGTACCGAACATGTTCACCCCGAAGATGACCCATATTAAAGTGATTAATATATCAAGTGGCCATTCCAACTCTGCGTATTCTTTACCCGTTGTATAGCCCATTACCAATGACAATGCGGCCAACACAATAATCAACTGCCATCCCCAAAAGTGAATCTTACTTAACAAGTCGCTGAACATGCGCGCTTTCGTTAAACGCTGTAACGAATAGTACACGCCCATGAAAATTCCATTTCCAACGAATGCAAAAATGATTGCATTGGTGTGAAGCGGACGCAAACGTCCGAAGGTGGTTTGTGGGATATTAAAATTCAAAAATGGCCAAACCATTTGCAACGCAATGGTTAATCCCACCAACATTCCAACCAGTCCCCACATGGCAGTGGCAATGGCAAATTGCTTTACAATTTTGTTGTCGTAGTAAAAAGTTTCCGTGTTCATTTGGGCTGTTCTTCGGTAGTTATTTCGGTTTGTGATTTTGGTTTTTCTTCGAATAAGATGCGCATAGCCGGTGTTTCAAGATCATCGAACTGTCCCTGTTTTGCGTTACGCAAAAACACAATTAGAAAGCCCATTGCAAGCGGTAAACTGATTCCGATAAGTAAATAAATAACACTCATGATTTGGCTATTTTCCTCGACTTCAAAAATATTTCTACGACTCTTTTCGAGTTATGAGGTGCGTCAAACGCGCTTATGATTTTTGTCAAGCAAAATCCTGTTGTAAGCGCGTCGTGTGGCAGAAGTCGTGAACAGTATTATCGTGAAAGTGCTAACAGGCATAAGCACCGCGGCCACAAGCGGAGAGAGGTTTCCCGTTAGGGCATAAGACAATCCAATAACATTGTAAAGCAATGAAAGTCCGAAACTGAAAAACACAATTCTTCTGCACGCTTTGGCATAGCTAACTATTGCTGGTAAGTGTTGAAGCAGTTCTCCAGGAATTAAAACATCGGCAGCAGGCGTAAATCGCTGATGCGCATCGCTCACGGAAATTCCCACGCTTGCTTCTTGAAGCGCACCGGTGTCGTTCAATCCATCGCCTACGTAAGCGCAGCGAGTGGTCTCTTCCATTTTAGCAATGCCGTTGGCTTTGTCAATGGGGCTAAGTTTGTAGACCAACTCGCTTCCAAAAGGAAAGAGTTTGCGCATGCGCATATCGTCGGCATTGCTATCTCCGGAAAGCAATCCCAATTTGTTTCCTTTTATTATTTGTTGAAGCATATCCTTCATTCCACTTCGAATTTCAAATTCTAGGTGGAAGACGCCACGCCATTTTCCATTGATCCAAAGAGCGGTTCCTGGCACATCGCTACTTTTTTTCAATTCGAAAAAAATACCGTTTACTTTTCCGGAAGTACCCATGCCCGGAGTCTCTTCAAATTCGGAAAGGATGCAATGTTCGTTACGTGGAAATTCCTTCAACAACGATTGACTAATGGGGTGAAGGGAAGAGGCAAGCAATTCTCCGAATGCATTTTTTTCTTCGGCTTGAAGGGCTTCGCCCGTGTACTTTACGTTAACATGATGCGTATCGGTAACAGTGCCTGTTTTATCGAAATAGAAGGCCTGCACGGTGGCGAGCTTATCGAGTACGAAACTATTCTTGAACAATAATTTCCCTTGCGCCAAAAGTCGCAATGCTGTTCCTGTGGTGAACGTATGCGAGAGCAACAGCGCGCAAGGACAAGCAACAATGAGCGCAGTGGTTAAGGCGCGGAAGGCATTGTTCGGGTCGGAAGGATAGAGAATAAGAAATGCTCCGAACGACATAACCAAGAGGAACAGCGTAAACCATTTCGCCACTACATGCGTGAAGCTTTGTCGTTCGGCGTTTTCTTCTTTGCGCGCTTCTTTGTTCCACAGCAAACCGAGGTGACTGTCTTCCATTACCTTTTCTACCCGAATGCAAATGCTACCGCTGCAATTGCGCGCGCCGGCATAAACAGTGGCTCCGCGAAGAATGGACTTATGATCAGACTCTCCGGTTACGAAGGCGTAATCAAGTTCGGCTTCCTCGTTCAATAAGATACCGTCGGCAGGAATGACTTCCTGGTTGTGAATTTCAATTTCGTCTTGTTCTTGCACTTCGGCAAGCGGAATGTTTTGGAAGGCGTTTCCTCTTTTGGTTGAAATAACAATAGGGAAGTAGCTCTTGAACGATTTCGAGAATCCCAATTTATCGGTTCGAAGATCTTGAAAATGGCGTCCAATAAGCATGAAGAACACTATGCCTGAATACGAATCGAAATATCCGGAGCCAGTATTCGAGAACACGTCATAAAGACTTCTTGAATACGCTACGCAAAGGCTTATCACCAAAGGGAAATCGATGTGCATGAATTTATTTCGAATGCCGGTTAGGGCACCGCGATAAAATTCAAGGCTGCTGTAGAAGAAGACGGGTAGGGAAAGAATTACATTGATGGTTCGAAAGAAGTAAACGAAGTTCGGATCGTTTTTCAGTTCAAGGTCCATGTATTCCGGTATGCTGAAGAGCATAATGTTCGCGAAGCAGAATCCGGCTATGACCAATGCGCGTAATCTGAATTTGCGCGATTTTTCCGTTTCGGAAGAAGTAGATTCTACCGACTCAATGTCGGGCGCGTATCCTACAAGAGCCAGTTGACGCGCTACTTTCGAAAGGGGCACCTCTTTGCGAATAACCATGCGAATGATTTTTTCAGCGAAGTGCACCTCGGTCTTTAAGATGCCCGGTTCCAGTTTGTATAGGTGTTCCAGCACATAGACACAGGAAGCGCAATGGATGTTGGAAAGGGTGAAGCGCACGTGTTTGACATCTGCATCTTCGTAGATGATGAATCGTTTTGCAATGGTGGGAATGTCGAGTTCTTCCCAATTGCGTTTGTTGTTTATTTCGGGAGCGAAGTTTTCGTCATCGGGTGCGCACAGAATGGAATTGTCTATGAGCATTCTTGCTTGAAGGCATCCGTTGCAGCAATAGTTTTTTTCAAGATGAACAATGCGCTCTTTGTCGCAGGCTTCGCCGCAGTGGAAGCAGAGGGCAGCCATGGTTACAAGTTGCTTGAAAGTTCAGCTCCCTCTTGGTTTTGTCTATCGAGGGTCCATTGATCAGTAACCGAAGTTTCAATGTAGAGTTTTCCGCTGCTTCGAAGTATTTGTACTTTCCAACCGAGTGATTTCTCTAATTCATCAATGAAATCTCGGACTTTGGTTGATCTTTCGAAAATTACTTCAACACTTTTTTTTCTATTTTTCAGAGCGAAGTCGTTTTCTGTTGCCACACGTTTTTTCGAACCACTTCCTTCATAAAACGCTAAGCGTAGAAAAGGAAAGTGCTCAGCGAACTGGCACATCAGTTCATTCACGGTAGTATTGGGATTAACGATCATGCTCTTTATTCAAAGCACGAAATTCCGATAATCCTTGTTAAATGGAAATGAGTGCGCTCAATTGAGGTTATGATAAATGTCAATGAACTACGTTATTGGAAATCCTTCGGATTTATTCCTACTTCGTAATTCCTATTTCATAATTGGAACGGTGTTATTGGATAACCAGTCGAAGACATTCGCGAAGCATTCGCCGCAGGCATTCGTACGAAGTACATTATCCCCTCTCTTACCTTTTCTTAACTTCTCTTACCTTTTACAAAGGCATTCGCCCGCAGGGCATTCGTTACTTTGTTGGAATGTCAACGAAATACATTCCGACTTTTCCTTTGTTCTTGGCTTCTATTTCTCCTCTGAAAACGCAAGAATAGTTAGAATTGATTCGGTCGTATGTGGCTTGACTGATATTTATTTGTCCGGGTTCGCCCGAAGATTCCATTCGAGATGCAAGATTTACTGCATCGCCCCAAATATCGTAAGCGAATTTTTTATGTCCTACAATCCCAGCCACGACAGGCCCAGTGTGAATTCCTACACGAATATCAAAAATAGGACGACCAGCTGCAGTGCGTATTTGCTTTTGCTCATTCATATACTGAATAATGTCCACAGCCGCGTTTACAAGATCTAGTGCATGTGTGTCATTTACAGCTGGCAAACCTCCAGCAGCCATGTATGCATCTCCTATGGTTTTAATTTTCTCTATTCCGTGTTTATCAATGATTAGGTCAAACGCCGTAAAAAACTCGTCGATTTCTTGCACCAATTGTTCAGGCGAAAGTTTTTCGGCAATCTGAGTGAACCCTTTGAAATCAGTGAACATTACTGATACTTCAGGATAAAATCGGGCCACCGCCTTTCCATTTGTTTTAAGCTCTTGAGCTGTCTCGTAAGGAAGAATATTAAGCAACAGTTCCTCACTTCTTTGAAGTTCGACATTCAGGATATCGTTTTTTTCCGCCAACTCTAAGGTTCGCGCGGATACTTTTTCTTCGAGAATTACATTTTGTTCAGTAATGAGTTTTGCATTTTCTGCGGCTTGTTTCAATGCTTCGTCCTGCGCTTTAATTCGCTCAAGGGTCTCATCCTGGAGTTTCTGTTTTGTATCTATTGATTGTAATAAATACAGAACTTCGTGAATAGTCTTATCAAGGGTTAGACCAAGGTCGGCAAAATCAATAGGTTTGGTTACAAAATCGAAAGCGCCATTGTTCATTGCCGTTCTTATATTTTGCATGTCGCCGTATGCCGATACTACTAAAGTGCGAGTAGGTCTATCTAGTTTTCCGAGCTCCGCGAGCAAGGTTAACCCATCCATTTCAGGCATATTAATGTCTGTGACGATGATACGGATATCGTCAAATTCCTTTAATTTTTCAAGAGCTATTCGGCCATTCCCAGCAAATTCTAATACAAATCGATGATCACGAACTTGCTTTCTAAGTCGTTGCGTGATCAGCTCTACCATGTCCGGCTCATCATCTACAAATAAGATTCTTTCAGCCATATTTTTTATTGTGTACTAAATATCTTTTCTTCCAGTAATTTAAAGTTAACAGGTTTTTCAATAAAATCATCGGCGCCGTTTTCCCTTGCTTTATCCATGTTCAATGCATCACCATAGGCCGAAACCATAAATACTTTTAATGCTGGGAGTTTATCTTTTACAATTTTAAGCAAATCAAAACCAGTCATACCTGGCATATTAATATCGCTCAAAATTAAAACAACATCCATAGGTTGGGTTTGACTCAGTAGCTCTATTGCTTCCTCCCCGGAATGAGCAAACACTAAAGATAATTTGCCGGCTTTTATTTCTTTTCGGAATCGCTGAAGGAACATGTCCTTCACATCCAATTCGTCGTCAACAACAAGTAATTTCATAGCAATTTAAATGGGTAATTGAATGGTAAATTGAGTGAAACTTCCTTCTTCGGATTCCACGCTCATCATTCCTTGATGTTCTTTGGTAACGATGTCATAGCTCAACGAAAGACCTAATCCAGTTCCTTCTCCTGTTGGTTTGGTTGTAAAGAAAGGTTCAAAGATTTTATCCTTGATGGCACTTGGAATTCCACTTCCATTATCACGAACATGTATGAAAACACTTCCTTCTTTTCTCTCAGTACTTACACAAACCTCCGGCTTATAATCTGAAAGTTCCGATTTTTTCGCACGATCGGCAACAGCATAAAAACCGTTGTTAAGAAGATTAAGAATAACTCGACTCAAATCTTGTGGAATCGCATTGACCAGTGGAAGGTTTTCGTCGTAGTTCTTCGTTATTATGCAATTAAAATCTCTAGATTTAGTGCGTATACCATGAAAGGCTAAATCTGTAAATTCGGTACACAACTGATTGATATTTGTTGGAACTTTCGCGCCGACAGATCCTCGAGAATGCTGCAGCATGGTAGCTACAATTGAATCGGCACGTTTTCCATGAGCTGTAATCTTTTTAAGATTACTCTTCAAACTTTCCATGATTTCAATTTTATCTTCTTCATCAGTAGATTCTTCAAGTTCTTCAAGAAGTTCCACAGAGAGTGCAGAAAAATTGTTAACGAAATTAAGCGGGTTCTTTATTTCATGGGCTATACCAGCAGTCATCTGTCCCAGTGACGCCATTTTCTCTGATTGTATCAATTGTTGCTGAGCTGCTTTACGCTCGGTTTCAGCTATTGAGAGCTCATTCACCATTTTATTAAACGCCCGTCCCAATTCACCAATTTCATCTTTTCCGTTCGAATTCACTTGCTGTGTTCGATCACCCTCGCCAACTTTTAGAGCCGCATCTCGAAGTGCCAACACTGGAACTGTAATGTTTTTGGATAGAAGGAATCCGATAAATACTCCAATACACAAAACAATCAAGCAAACGATTAACGACGTGTTGCGAATCTCTTTTTTACTTTCCACGATTTGGTGGGTACCCATTCCAATCATGATTTCACCGCTCATGGTAGGGGTGACGAAAGGTGAAACCTTAACTATCATGGTATCTATTGATCCCATGTTAATTTCTACAGGATAGTCTTCAGGAACGGTTTTTAGAACAGTTTTCTCTTTGGTTGAATCGTCTGTTTGAATCAGACTCACAAAAATCAACTCATCCTTCTTTAAAACAAAGTCCATAGCTGTTGTTACCCCCTCAAAATTCTGTTCCGTCAAGGCAATTTTCACACCGAGGGCAACAGTATTCGAGAGATTTTGAACTTCGGTATTATAGTTATTCAATAACACCTTTTGCTGTTGTTCAGGGAAATAGAACAGAACAAAAAAAGCAAACATCAATACCACGGAAAGCATGGTAAACCAGATTTTCGACTTCAGCGAAAGTTTCATAAACAGATAATATTAAAACGATTTCTTTCCTTCGATGGAAATAACTCTAGAGTCTTTCAACTGATAGCCGGCGTCAACAACTCCAATAGAGCCCGGATTTTGTGAAACAAAACTTTCCACTTCGTTAGACGACCCAAAGAATACAGGGGCTTTCGCTTTACCTTGAAAAACAAGTGCGAGCCAAAATTTATTAAGTTGATCGCCACTCATATTAAGTACTTTGCTTGCGGTCGCCCTCCCAATTGGGGTAGACGATTTCATAAACGCAATCGAGATTTTTGTACCGTCATTCCAACGTTGCTTTTCTCCTTGGAATATGGATTTTAACTCCTTCATTGTAAGAGAGGTCGGCGCTCCTTTCACATTTGCAATAACCATGATGCTTGACTCCTCAACAGGGGTTGCACTTGGTAATGAAATGATGGAAGCAATGAGTATAAAACCGAAAAGTAATTTCGTAACTATTTTTTTCATAATGGGTAGTTTTTAGAATCCAATAGCAAATTGAAAATTAATAGCTCTGGTATTGGTCATCGAGGAGTGATTCGCCATTGACATGGATTCCGTGTAATTGTATTCGAGTTTCAAAACAGTCAAATAGTTAATCTCATAACGCAAACCAACAAGTGCGCCTCGCTGTCTCTTGTTCGAAAAAAGCACTTCTTCCGAACTGAAATTCAATAAATCGACACGCATATAAGGAACCAATTTATACTTCGTACGGTAACCAGCATATATGTAAGCCGTTGGACTAACATTAACTCCCGTGGAATCGTTCTTATTCACAACCATTGAAGATTCAGCTAGCAGTTCGTATTTTGAACCGAAGTAAGATACTGAACCACTGTACAAGGCTTGTTTTACATTTTGCTTGCTAACATTGCTTGAATGATGAAGTGCTGCTCCTTTAGGAATGTAGTCTTGGTAATAGCTTAGTCCAATTCTAAGTCCATCCTTAGGTGTTATGTGTGCTCCTAACATCACAGATTTCATTTTATTGATGTCGATTGCGTCGGTCGATGCAACTCCGTTTCCAAACAAGGCGTCGTAACCGAAACGCAGTTTGCCGAGGTTTTGTCCTTGAAAACGCAGTCCCGTTGTGTGCAAGGGAACAACGCCCATATCAAACATCATAGGACGAAAAATTGTTGGGAACAGAACGCGACCGTGGTGGTAAGAGTCGTTCCAATAGTTAACAGGAGTATGGTGTTTACCAAATAACACATTGTGATTTCCTTTGATGTTGTATTTTAGAATAATTCGTTCAATACTCACATCAAATTTCGTAGGAGAGTTTGCCGAGAATTTAAAAACGGATTCACCTAAAAAGGAAACTCGATCGGAGATGTCTGATGTGATAAATAAATCCTGCTCACCTAGGGTGAAATTGACTTGATCATTTTTGTAATTCGTGCCAAAATCAACAAATCCGCGTATTTGCGTATCCGGTTGAGCTTGAACCAATAAGCCGCAAAATAAAACAAAGGCAAGTGAAACAAGTTTTAATGGTCTAATGCCATTCGCAAACAGTTTCTTGAAAAAACTAACAGATGGTTTATTCATGAGTAGAGGTAATTATTAGTTGCTAATTAACGATAATATCTCTTGACTTCGACATTTAAGTATTATTAAATTGATAATGAATTGACTTAAAAGTCGAATACATTCGCCAACGGTATTCGTTGAAACCATTCGCCAGAAGGGCATTAGTTACTCCGTAACTTCAGCAGTTCTAACCGCGCCTTTTTCCAAAACATAAACTTCCCCACTTTCCTCACATACTGCTTCACCGTTAGCATGAAAATGCAGCTTATGTCCGAACTTGCTCATCCAGCCGGTTTGACGTGCAGGATTCCCCATGACCAAAGCAAACGCTGGCACCTCTTTAGTTACCACAGCTCCCGCACCTATAAAGGCGTACTCGCCAATCTCGTGTCCGCATACAATGGTGGCATTCGCACCAATACTGGCGCCTCTGCGTACTATTGTTTTGCGGTATTCGTCTTTACGAGCAACTGCGCTTCTCGGATTAATCACATTCGTGAAGACACACGAAGGACCCAAGAACACATCGTCCTCACATTCAACGCCCGTGTAGATACTGACATTGTTCTGAACCTTCACGTTGTTGCCCAACTTAACGTCTGGACTCACAACCACATTCTGTCCCAAGTTGCAGTTTTCACCCAACACACAATTCGACATCACATGTGTGAAATGCCAAATCTTAGTGCCTTTTCCAATGGTGCAGCCTTCGTCTATAAACGAAGATTCATGCGCAAAGTATTCCTTTTCCATTAATGCGAGTATTTCTCGAAATTCTTGTGTTCTACTTTATTCAATTCCTCTGTTGTCAACGACTTGAAGTAATCATAAGTAATCTTCAATCCTTCACTGCGATGAACCTTCGGCTCCCAACCCAATATACTTTGCGCCAAGGTAATGTCCGGTCTGCGCTGCTTCGGATCGTCAGTAGGCAAGGGGTTGTAAACGATCTTCTGATCGGTTCCTGTTAACTTAATAATCTCTTTCGCGAAATCTAAAATGGTAATCTCATCCGGATTTCCAACATTCACCGGCTGTGCGTAGTCGCTCATCAACAAACGATAAATTCCTTCCACCAAATCATCTACATAACAAAACGAACGCGTCTGAGACCCGTCGCCGAATACCGTTAAATCTTCTCCACGAATAGCCTGACCAATAAATGCCGGCAATACACGTCCGTCGTTCAGACGCATGCGCGGACCGTAGGTGTTGAAGATGCGCACAATGCGTGTTTCAACACCATGATAAGTATGATAAGCCATGGTAATGGCTTCCTGAAAACGCTTCGCTTCGTCGTAAACTCCGCGAGGCCCAACAGGATTCACATGTCCCCAATAACTTTCCGTTTGCGGATGAACCAAAGGATCTCCGTACACTTCACTAGTAGACGCCACAATAATGCGAGCATTCTTTTCACGCGCCAATCCCAAACAGTTGTGCGTTCCCAACGATCCAACCTTCAAGGTTTGAATAGGAATTTTCAAATAGTCAATAGGAGAGGCCGGAGAAGCGAAATGCACAATGTAATCGAGCTTTCCAGGAATATGAATGAAATTCGAAACGTCGTGATTGTAAAACGTGAAGTGCTCGCTGGGAAACAAGTGTTCAATGTTCTTCAGGTCACCTGTAATAAGATTGTCCATGCCAATCACTTCGAACCCTTCCTTCAGGAAACGATCGCACAAATGACTTCCAAGAAATCCGGCAGCTCCGGTTATAAGTACGCGTTCCATAATTAGTCTTGATTAACAGTTGATCTTCCAATGCTCTTGTAGAAATAACCCAACTCTTGCATTTTGTCGAGTTCATATAAATTCCTTCCATCGAAAATAACTTTCGACTTCAATGCATTTCCTATTTTATCGAAATCAGGATTGCGGAACATGCCCCATTCCGTGCAGATCAACAACGCATCTGCGCCTTCCAATGCCTCGTAAGCATCGGATGCGTAAGAGATGGCATAACCTTTTTGTTTTTGAACGTTCGGCATAGCTTCCGGATCGTAAGCCACAATTGTTGCGCCGGCTTCCAACAAATGTTCAATCATGTACAAGGCTGGTGCCTCGCGAATGTCATCGGTGTCGGGCTTAAACGCCAATCCCCAAATTGCAATCTTGGTATGCGTTAATGAATTGTTGAAATGATCAAGAATCGGTTTCAGCAAAGTCGTCTTCTGACGCTCGTTGACCTTCATCACAGATTTCAATATCTTGAATTCATATCCGTTATCGTTACCCGATTTCGCCAATGCCTGAACGTCTTTTGGGAAGCAGCTTCCGCCGTAACCCATGCCCGGGAACAAGAAACGTTTACCAATGCGATCATCTGTTCCAATACCTAAACGAACCATGTCTACATCGGCGCCCACTTTTTCACAGAAGTTCGCTATTTCATTCATGAATGAAATCTTCGTTGCCAAGAATGCATTCGCTGCGTACTTAGTCAACTCAGCACTGCGCTCGTCCATGAAGATAATCGGATTGCCTTGACGCGTAAACGGCTTGTACAATTCGTTCATCAACTGTTTCGCGCGTTCGCTGCGGGTTCCAATAACCACGCGGTCCGGTTTCATGAAATCGTCTACCGCAAATCCTTCACGTAAAAATTCAGGATTGCTCACCACATCGAACTGAACCTTTGCATGTTCTGCAATGGCGTTGTTCACCAATTCAGCTGTTCCAACAGGAACCGTACTTTTATCAACGATAATTTTGTAGTCGGTGAGTAAATGTCCCAATTGCTTCGCAACGCCCAAGACATAACTTAGGTCGGCGCTTCCGTCTTCACCCGGTGGGGTAGGAAGAGCCAAGAAAATAATTTGTGCATCGACAATTGATGAAGCCAAATCGGTGCTAAAGGTTAATCGTCCATCGCGAATGTTTCGCTCGAACAAGACGTCCAAATGCGGTTCATAAATCGGAATAACGCCCGACTTCATCTGCGCCACTTTCTCTTCGTTAATATCTACGCATATAACGTCGTTTCCTGTTTCAGCGAAACACGTTCCTGTAACGAGTCCAACGTAACCAGTTCCTACTACTGCAATCTTCATAAATTTAATTTCTTAGGGAGCAAAGATAGGATTAAGCGTCTTACTTTCGTGTAGCTTTTTGACATTACAATAGAACTTATGAAATACGCCATTCAAGCCGAAGGCATTAATAAATCCTACGGAAAATACCAGGCACTTACAAACGTGAGTATCGATATTCCTGAGGGGAAAATATTTGGGCTTTTAGGTCCCAACGGTGCTGGAAAAACCACCTTCATTCGCATTCTTAATCAGATCATTGAACCGGACAATGGTTTAATTAAATTTTATGGAAGCCCTCTTCAGCGTTCACATGTAGAGAACATCGGCTACCTTCCCGAAGAACGTGGACTCTACAAAAAGATGAAAGTGGGAGAGCAGTGCGTCTACTTGGCGCAGATGAAAGGCATGAAGGAAAAAGATGCGCTTACTGAGTTAAAGATGTGGTTCGAGAAGTTCGAGATACAAGAGTGGTGGGACAAGAAAGTGGAAGATTTGTCGAAGGGAATGGCGCAGAAGATTCAGTTCATCACCACTGTGGTTCACAAGCCAAAGTTGCTCATTCTCGATGAGCCGTTCAGCGGATTCGACCCCATTAACGCGGAACTCATTCACAACGAAATGCTGCGTCTGCGCGACGAAGGAACTACTATTGTTCTCTCCACGCACGACATGGGAAGTGTGGAATCTCTTTGCGACAACATAGCGCTCATCAATCGTTCGCAAGTTATTTTAAGTGGAAGCGTAGCTGAAGTGCGCGACAGTTTCAGAACGAAAACTTATACATTGAAGTTCGAGGGAACCTTGTTGGAATTCACCATTGCCTTGGGCGCACGATTCGAATTAATGAGCAACGAATTGAACAACGGCATTCACACAGTTTCTGTTCGAATTAGATCTGAGTTTAAGCTGAATGACCTTTTGAAACAGGTTATTCCAGTGGTTGATATTTTAAGTGCGGAAGAAAAAGTGCCAAGCATGCACGACATATTTGTTCAATCGGTTCTTTCATTTAACGAAGCACAAGCATGAGTAAGATAGGATTAATCATCAAACGCGAGTACACCACACGCATTCGCAAAAAGTCTTTCATTGTTATGACCATCTTAGGTCCGCTTTTGTTTGCTGGACTGCTGTTCGGAACCATCTGGATTACACTGAACGACCAAGAAACCTACACTGTTTTAATTAGCGATCCATACGGATTGGTTACGGAATACCGCGGAGAGCAAGACTCTACCTTGGTTCCTAGATTTCCAGATCAGTTCAAAGACAATGAAAACGTAATCTACGGATTCACTGAAAAGACGCAGAAGCCCGAAGAGTTGAAAGATGGATTTTACAACATCATGATCGAGCTCGATGAGATTACGATTAACGATGGGAAATGCAACATGTACTTCGATAATTTTCCTTCCGAAAACATTCAAGGTAAATTGAAGAACGATTTGCAAGAATCGCTCGAACGTTTTCGTGTGGTTGATTCTTTGAAAATTGATTACGAAAAGTACAAGCGCGCAAAGCTCGATGTGAGTTTTGCAGAGATAAACATTAACAAACTTGGAGAAGAAGATCACACGAAAGAGCGCGCGGTGATTGGATTCGTCTTCGCTATACTAATATACATGTTCATCTTTATGTATGGCGTGCAAGTAATGCGCGGAGTGTTGGAAGAGAAGACGAGTCGTATTGTGGAAGTCATGGTTAGCTCTGTGAGACCGTTTCAGTTAATGATGGGTAAGGTGGTTGGAATTGGATTAGTAGGACTTACGCAATTCCTCATTTGGGTTATTCTATCTGCTGTTTTAGCAACCTTCGGTCTGAATTATTTCGAATCGCATTTGGTGAACGGTGCTGCTGTTTTAGAAAACGGAGCAGTCGTTGCAAACGGCATGAATCAAGCTGCCATCGCACAATCGCTTATGGATAACGAAGCAATCAATTGGATTTTCTTAATCAATTGGCCGCTCATGGTGGGTATGTTTATCTTCTTCTTCATTGGTGGATTTTTGTTGTACGCGTCACTCTTCGCAGCCATTGGAGCTGCTGTTGACAGTGATTCAGACACACAGCAATTCATGCTACCTGTGACACTTCCGTTGGTCTTTTCCTACATTGTTTCGGCTATGCTGATTACCAATCCGGAAAGTCCCATTGGAAATTTCTTCAGCATATTTCCGCTGACTTCACCCATAACCATTATGGTGAAAACTGCTATTGGTAACATTAGCCTTTGGCATTTAATAAGCGCCATGGCTGCGCTCATAGTCGCCTTCTTATTCTTTATTTGGTTAGGAGCAAAAATTTATCGCGTGGGCATTTTGTCGTACGGAAAAAAAGTGAGTTACAAAGATTTATGGAAATGGATACGACAGAAGAATTAAACAACAATCAGCGCTTAGCCATCATCGACTGCGGAACGAACACCTTTAATTTATTGGTGAAGGAAAAGGTGGAAGGGAAGTGGAAGACGCTTTTCAAAACCAAACTTCCGGTGAAATTGGGTGCAGGAGGATTTTCTGAGAATGTGCTCATGCCTAACCGCATGGCTCGCGGATTAGATGCATTGTATTCATACAAGAATGTGATTGATTCACTCGAAGTGAAGGACGTTCGTGTTTTTGCAACCAGCGCTGTGCGTGAAGCTTCCAACGGCAACGTATTCGTTGCAAAGGTGAAGAAGCATCTGAATTTCGATATGGAAGTTATTTCCGGAGATCGTGAGGCTGAACTCATTTTTGAAGGAGTGGTTCAAACCACCGATGAGATTAAAGAAGATTTTTTAATCATGGACATCGGTGGCGGAAGCACGGAGTTCATTTTCGTCCGCGATCAAAAGCAGTTGTGGAGAAAAAGTTATTTGCTAGGCGTAAGCCGTATACATGGTATGCTCAATCCAGCTTCACGTATAAATCAAGACGATGTTCATAGACTAAGAGCGCATCTCAATAACGAGTTACAAGATTTAATTTCTTTTCTGAAGGAAAATCCAGCGCATGTGTTGGTTGGATCTTCGGGGTCGTTTGATACGCTGTTTGATATGTACCAGTTTGGCAGAGCCAAAGATGCTTCGAAAGATTCTGCGAAATTGAAATTAAACGAGATTCCTTTCAACGCGTACCCCTCCATTCATCAATGGTTAGTCGGAAGCACATTGGAAGAACGTTTGAAGCATCCGAGTATTCCTCAAATGCGTGCCGAGTATATGCCGCTTTCTACTTATTTGGTGAAGTTCATTTTAGAGCAATCGAACTTCAATAAAATCTATCAGTCTGAATACGCATTGAAGGAAGGTGTGTTGGCGCATTATTTGAATTAAATTTGCAACATGATAATTGTAACAGGAGCAGCCGGATTCGTAGGATCAGCCATGGTAGCGAGATTGAACGAAGATCGTTTTTTCGATTTGGTGTTGGTAGATGATTTTTCAAGAGAAGATCGAAAAAGGAATTGGGAAGGAAAGAAATATACGGCAATCGTTCACAGAGATGAATTTCCGGAGTGGTTGGAAGAGAATCAAAATCAAGTGGAATGTGTTTTTCACATTGGAGCTCGCACAGATACAACTGAATTCAATGTTGAAATTTTCGATCGCTTAAATCTTCATTACACACAATCGTTATGGAAGACTTGCGCGAAACATGCCATACCTTTTATCTATGCATCTTCTGCAGCAACCTACGGTGGTGGGGAATACGGATACAACGATGATCATTCGACCATTCCACAATTAAAGCCATTGAATCCATACGGACAATCGAAGCAGGACTTCGATGTGTGGGCATTGCAACAAGAGGAAGCACCTTACTATTGGGCCGGATTGAAATTCTTCAATGTATACGGTCCGAACGAATATCACAAAGGCCGCATGGCCAGCGTTATCTGGCATACGTTCAATCAGATTGGAAAGTCAGGCGAAATGAAATTGTTTCGCAGTCACAATCCGAACTTCACAGACGGCGGACAAATGCGCGACTTCGTTTATGTGAAAGATTTGGTTGAAGTACTCATGTTCTTAATGCACCACAGAAAAGATTCAGGTATTTACAATCTGGGAAGTGGAAAGGCCAGAACATTCTTGGATTTAGCATCCGCTACTTTTCATTCCATGGAAAAAGAACCGGACATCTCTTTTGTTGATACGCCGGAAGACATTCGGGACAAGTATCAGTACTTCACCGAAGCTAACATGAACAAGTTAATTTCAATTGGTTATAGCAAGCCGTTTCATTCTTTGGAAGAAGGAGTGAAAGATTACGTAACGAATTATTTACAACAAGATCTTAAAATCTATTGAAGACTTCGAACAAAGAAGGCACTCAAGTGATTTACTTTTATAACAATTATTGAAACATGGAAAAATTAGTATACGCCACACGCAGAGAAAGATTCAATGCAGCGCACAAGTTGTGGCACGACGAGTGGGATGAAGCAAAGAATTTCGAGACTTTCGGAAAATGTTCGAATCCGAACTGGCATGGGCACAACTATGAGTTATTCATCACGGTAAAAGGTGTTCCAGATGCAACAACTGGCTACTGCATGGACTTAAAATACTTGAGCACTATTGTGAAGACGCAAGTCATAAACAAATTAGATCACAAGAACTTGAACATGGATGTGGAGTTCATGAGAGGAATGAAGACCTCTACTGAAAACGTTGCCATTGCAATCTGGGAACAATTGGAAGAGCTGGTGAACGAGAAAGGTTGTCAATTGCATTGCATTAAAGTAACAGAAACAGAAAATCAATACGTCGAGTATTACGGAGGGAAGTAATGGAGAATCAGAAAACTATTGAAATGGCAGTGGAGCAAATCCTTGCCGCTGTGGGTGAAAATCCACAGCGTGAAGGATTGTTGAAAACGCCTGAGCGTGTTGCGAAGGCCTATTCACATTTGTTGAAAGGATATGAGGAGAGTGCAGACGATGTGTTGAACGGTGCTATTTTTCACGAATCGTATTCTGAAATGGTTATTGTGAAAGACATTGAAGTCTACAGTTTGTGCGAACACCACATGTTGCCTTTCTTCGGAAAGGCCCACGTGGCCTATATTCCTGATGGAAAGATTGTTGGACTAAGTAAGATTCCCCGCGTGGTCGATGTCTTTTCAAGAAGACTTCAAGTGCAGGAGCGTCTGACAATTGAGATTCGCGATAGCATTCAAAAAGCATTGAATCCTGTCGGAGTGGCAGTTGTTTTAGATTGTCATCATCTTTGTATGCAAATGCGCGGAGTTTCGAAACAACACAGCAGCACTATGACAAGCGCCTACAGTGGATTGTTTTTAACGAGCGACACAACAAGAAAGGAATTTGTAAGTTTACTTCAACTGAATAAATAAAATAAATCATGAACAACAATTTAGAATTTAACGATGGCGTTTATGTAAACGACAACGCTGTTTCAAAATCATTCGTTTCAAACGTTTTCGCATACATGGCTTTGGCGCTGGCCATTTCAGGAGCGTTAGCCTATTTATTCGGGACAACTGAATTGATTTCTTCATTGGTAACAAGATCAGGCATGACCACGCTTGGTTGGTTAGTGATGTTTGCTCCGTTTGCCTTCATTCTTGCCATGAACTTCGGATTCAACAAAATGTCGTTCACTACGTTGTTGGCCGTATTCCTAGGATATGCAGCTGTTATGGGAATAAGCTTAAGCTTTATTTTCTTGGTGTATGATCTAGGAATTATTACCAAAGTGTTCTTCATTACCGCGGGTCTATTCGGAGCCATGGCATTTATTGGATACACGACTAAGACAGACTTAACGAAGTTTGGTGGAATCTTAATGATGGCTGTTATTGGAATTGTGATTGCCTCTGTGGTGAACATGTTCATGAAGAGCTCACAAATGGATTACATTATTTCATGTGTGGGTGTTTTGGTATTCACCGGATTGACAGCATACGATGTTCAGAAGATCAAACGTATTGGAGCAGGAGTGGAGTTCGGAACTGCCGAAGCATCCAAGTTGGCTTTAATGGGCGCACTTAATTTGTATTTAGACTTCGTGAACTTGTTTATGTTCTTATTACGTGTGTTCGCAAGAAGAGATTAATACAAGTGAAGTTTGAAAGATTACTACATTATTTTAGGAGTCTCCCGTAACGCTTCAAATTCAGAAATTAAAACAGCTTATAGAAATGGATGTAAGCAATTTCATCCAGACAAAAATGCGCATCCCGATGCGCATTTGCGTTTTATAGAAATTCATGAAGCCTATGAATTTCTTGGAGAAGAGAAACAGCGGAAGGCCTATAACCTTGCGCAGGATAGAAAAGTCACTCCTCGCTACGAAGAATATTACCAGCAAAAGGAACACGCGGCACGCAGCCGAGCGAGAGAATATGCACGTCAAGATTTCGAACAATTCAAAAAATCGAAATATTATAAATTGGCTGTTGGCCTAAACAACGGTTTCAATTTTCTGTTTCTTTTTATATGTATCCTCATTGTCGTTGTTCCCGTATATATGTACATTCTTCAACAAGATTTACCCGAAGAGGAACAACGTTCTTTTTTGGGATTTTTGTTTCCCATTTTATTGGGATTTGCAATGGGAACATGGGCCTGTTATTATTGGTTCATCAAGAAGCAAGATATTTTTAGTATTTCGTAAATTCGTGTCTCATAAAATTATACAATGAAAAAGCACACTCTTAGTTTTCTATTTATTCTGACATCTTTTTATTCTTTCGCTTTTGAAGGAATGTGGATTCCTTCTGTCTTGAATGCCGCATTCGACGACATGAAAGCCAATGGATTGAAGCTCTCGAAAGAAGAAATTTATTCGATCAATAACACTTCTCTAAAAGACGGAATTGTAATATTCGGCGGCGGATGCACAGGAGAAATGGTTTCTAATGAAGGTTTGCTATTTACGAATCATCACTGTGGTTTCGATAACATTCAATACCATTCTTCAGTTGAAAACGATTATTTGAAGAACGGATTTTGGGCTATGAATCGCGAACAAGAATTGGCTTGTCCTGGACTAACAGCAACATTCGTTATTGAAATGCGCGATGTCACCGATGAAGTGTTAAAGGGAATGATAGGAGTGGATGAAAAAGATCGTGTATCGAAAATGAGAGACTTGTTTAATGCCATTGCGAATAAAGCGAAAGAAGAAAGCAAATGCGACGGGTTCGTTCGAGGCTTCAATTACAACACACAATTTTTCTTGGTTTTGACGAAGACCTATACAGATGTTCGTTTGGTTGGAGCGCCGCCATCGTGCATTGGGAAGTTTGGAGGAGATACCGATAACTGGGTATGGCCAAGACACACCGGAGACTTTTCAGTTTTCCGTATTTATGCAAACGACAAGAATGAACCAGCTGAATACTCAGCGACCAACAAGCCATTCAAACCGGCACATCATTTTCCTATTTCGTTGAAAGGAGTGAAGGAAGGAGATTTCACTATGGTATACGGATTTCCAGGAAGAACAGAGCACCTGCTTACTTCTGCCGGAGTGGCATATAACCACGAGCAATTAGCTCCCATGCGCATTGATTTTCGCGAAAAGAATTTAGAAGTCATTAACGCGGCAATGAAAAGCAGTGATGTTTTGCGCATTAAGTATGCAGCGAAGCAAAGCAGCGTAGCGAATGCCTACAAGAAATGGCAAGGACAAGAATTGGGATTGAATAAATTCAACGCCATTCAATTGAAGAAAGACGAAGAAGCGAAGTGGTTGGAAATTGCAAAGCTTTCAAACAAAGAATTGGAATATTCGAATTTGCTTTCCACCATTGACAAGCTTTACAAGGACTATTACGGAGTGAATATGGCTGCTGCGGCGTATGCAGAATTCGTGTTCAACGGTCCGGAAGTGTTTCAGCTCTATCAAGATTTTAATGAGATTCGCGTCAAAGGTGGTCAATTGAAAAAAGCAAATCAGTGGGAAGGAAAGATGAACGAGTTTTTGGAAACGGCTAAAGCCTTTTACAAAGACTACGATTTGGAAACCGATAAGAAAAGATTTGTTGCGATGTCGTCTATGTATGAGCAATTCACAAAAGGTGTTATTCATTTCGAACATTCAAAACTTTCTCGCGAAGCCGCTGCAGACTTGTGGTTCAAGCAGTCCTTGGTTGCAGACAGTGCTGCATTCTTGGGCATGATTCGTTCATTCTCGAAAGACACTTTTGTGTCTATGAGCGGTAAATCGAAGAAATACGCAAAGCGATTAGAGAAAGAATATCTGTACGCACAAGCTTTGGCTTTAAGTAATTATTACATGAATACATTGGTTCCCGCCAAACGTGAATTCAATGCTAAACACGATCAGCTTATGGAGAAATATGTTTTCTTGTTGGAAGAAATGCGCGGTAAGAAAGAGAAGTGGTGCGATGCGAACTCTACCCTTCGATTAACCTATGGCAGAGTGGAAGGAAGCTCTCCGGTAGATGGAATGGCATATACACCTTTCACCACAGGACAAGGAATTTTAGACAAGAACAGCACGGGCAATCCAGATTTTGAAATCAACGACCGTTTGAAAATGTTGTTAAAAAACAAAGAATTCGGAAGCTACGGTGTGAATGGAACCTTGCCTGTTTGCTTTACTGGAAGTAATCACACAACAGGAGGAAATTCAGGGTCTCCTGCATTAAATGGAAATGGCGAATGGATAGGAATAAACTTCGACAGAACGTGGGAAAGCACTATGAGTGACCTCTATTTCAATTCTGAAATTTGCCGCAACGTAATGACAGATGCGAGGTACGTGCTATGGGTAATAGATATCTACGCCGGAGCTGGCCATCTCTTGAATGAGATGACCATTCTACGTTAATGTTTTAAGACCACTGAATAAGGAAATAAATAACCCCGATAATAAGTGCAAAAAGGGTAATTGCGAAAAGTACTGGTCCGCCTATTTCGTTTTGTTCAGCTTCGTGTGGAATGTGTCCGTGATCGTCGTGTGAATGTCCCATGGTTAATTTTTGACAAATATAATTTCATTGCGTCATTGCCCAAACAAAAAATGGCAAACATTTCAAGGTTAGTCTTTTCTTTTTCAGATAACGAATAAGGTGCAACCTATTCTTTCGTATTATTGTCTTAACATAGAAAACCATACTGAAACCAATGATTTTAACCATATTAAAAAGATTCACTGTCATTTTCTTGGCCTTGACAGCTTCTTTTTCAAGCTCTTCTCAAGTCGTCATAAACGAATTCTGTTTTGCGAATTACTCCGACTACGCGGTAGGCGGGGAGTTCGAAGACTGGGTAGAATTCTATAATCCAACAGCTTCACCAATCAATATTGGAGGTTTTTGGTTAAGCGATAATGTTTTGAATCCCATGAAGTATCAAATTCCTTCGACGGTTACTGTCCCCGCAAATGGATACAAGTTGATATTGGTAAGCGGACAAGGTGGATACAATCCAGGTTATTTAGGTCAAACCAATACAGATTTTAAAATCACCCAATCGAACGGTGAAGATTTAGTTTTTTCAGATCCCATAGGAAATATTTTGGAAAGCTATGATTTCGCGACGATTAGTCCGAATCAAATGAACCAATCTTACGGGCGAGTTCCCAACGGTTCAGGTGCAATGCTTATTCAAACCAATCCTTCTCAAGGAGCCGTTAATGCAGGAGCCACAGCAACAGGTTATGCCGTGCGTCCTACCATGGATCTTCAAGCGGGTTACTATGCCTCACCAATTAGTGTTACTCTCTCAACAACTGAGGTCGGTGGAACAATCTATTACACGACAAACGGAGCTCAACCTTCCAACACGAGCACTTTGTATACAGGTCCGATTAACATCAACATTACGACTGTAGTTCGCGCAATTGTATACTCGCCTGCAGCGACTACCCTTCCTTCATTTACAGAAACCAATACGTATTTCTTCGGAAACGATAATCATACGATACCCGTGGTATCTATTTCGGGTACTACACTGGATGGTGGGTGGAATGGAGATGAGTTAACACATCTCGAGTTTTTTCAAAGCGGAACCTTTACAGTAGAGTCTTCAGGAGATAGCAACGAACACGGAAACGATTCGAATGCATACCTGCAAAGAGGATTTGATTATATCACACGCGATGCCTTGGGCTACGACGATAAGCTTGAACACCCGATGCTTCACACAAGCGATAGGCAAAGCTATCAACGTCTAATTTTTAAAGCTGCTGCAAACGACAACTATTCTTTTTCGAATGGTGGTGCGCATATTCGCGACGCTTATGTTTGTGAATTATCGTTGTTAGGTGACCTTCACCTCGATGAACGTAAAACTAGAAATTGTATTGTATACATTAACGGACAATATTGGGGAGTGTATGAAATTCGTGAAAAGGTAGACGATACAGATTATACCAAATACTACTACAATCAGCCTGCGGGTAATGTTGACTTTATAAAAACATGGGGTGGAACTTGGACTGAATATGCAGCAGCTCCAGGATTTAATCCGCAAGCACAATGGAGCAACTTTGTGAATTTCGTGACAACCAATAATATGGCAACACCAGCCAATTACGATTATGTCTTGACGCAGTTTAACACCATGAGTCTGATTGACTATTTTATTCTGAATGGTTATACCGTTTGTACGGACTGGCTGAATTGGAACACTGCATGGTGGAAAGGAACAAATCCAAATGGAGATGCGAAGCGTTGGAGATATGCCCTTTGGGATAATGACAACACATTTGGTCACGGTTACAATTTTACAGGTGTTAACAGCACACAGCCAACTGCCGATCCTTGTCAAATTGAAAATGAGGGTGATGTGGGAGAACAAGGACATATTCCAGTGTTGAATGCACTTTTTGACAATCCTGATTTCTTCGCAGACTATATTCAGCGCTATGCTGAACTTTCGAATACCATCTTCTCATGCGAGCGAATGATCGAGGTGCTCGATAGCATGATTGTAGTTATAGAACCTGAAATGCCACGTCAAATTCAACGCTGGGGTGGTAATGTAAATACTTGGAATAACAATGTTCAAGACGTTCGTGATTTCATTTTGGCACGTTGTAACAATGAAATCATTGGTGGAATTGTCGATTGCTACGATGTCGTTCCTTACACGGTCACATTTCAAATCGATGGAGTGGGTGATATTATAATTGGAGAGACCGAGTTGAGTCCATACGAAACCCCTTTTTCAGGAACCTACTTCGGAGATTTAGAGATAGATATTGAAGCAATAATAGATTCAGTCGTTGGTCCGTGTAGCTCCTTCCTCGGTTGGGAAATAATAAGCGGTACTGGCGTTATTGCCAATCCAACAGCTTCAATTACCACTTTAATTGTGCAATCAGATGTAACGCTGCAAGCCATATTTGGAATTCCAGCTTCAGGTCCCGTTACTATTTTAAGCGATGTTATTCCGGCTGGAGCTGGAAATATTGTATTTAATGGAACTGCACAAGTTACTTATCCGGAAATATTCATTGTAAACGCGGGAGATTCAACAACGGTCAGTGTTACCGCAAATCCGTGGTTCACCTTTAACCATTGGGAGTCTACCAACGCGACACTTCTCCCGAACGCAACAACAACTTCTATTTATTTGAATCCGTGTGCTGCCGATACTGTCATTGCTATTTTCGACGCGACTCCGCATGCAATTCTTCAAGTAGATGTAATGCCTGCAGGTGCGGGCACAGTAACCATGGACGGAACAGTGCTTGCCGCATATCCTTGGAGTAACGACATAGTAGCAGACATTGACTACACCTTCAACGCGAATGAAATAACGGGTGTAACGTTATTCGACCACTGGGAAATAAACAACCACCCTTTAAGTCCTAACACACTTACTCCTGATGTTATTCTTCATTTAATGGTGAGCGACACACTTGTAGCGGTATTTACTATTATCGATGAATTCCCACTCACAGTAGACGTTCAACCAGCAGGAGCAGGAACCGTAACGATGAATGGAACTCCATGGACACCGTTTCCTTCAACGCAAATATTTGCTGAAAACACGTTCATGAATTTTGTGGCTTCGCCGATAGATACTTGGACAGCCTTCAACCACTGGGAAATTAACAACCACGTTCTTGCGCCATCGATTTCAAGTTCATTTGTGAATTTCAACTTCACAGAGGAAGACACATTGGTTGCTGTCTTCGACGTAACACCGCATCATCCGCTTACGGTTATGGTAAATCCACCAGCAGCGGGAACGGTTTTGTTCGATACTGGGAACGCAACAACAACTTCATTGACCATTGAAAACGAAGACAATATTCCTGTGAACTTCACGGCTATTCCAGAAGCGTATTGGTTGTTCACAGGATGGCAGTCTGTTGCAGGAACACCGATTAATCCGAATCTGACAGCGAATCAGATTTCAGCGATATTCACTGGAACCGATACCATTATCGCGAACTTCCAGAAAGAGCCGTTCTTGTATTATGTTCCGAATACGTTCTCTCCGAACGACGATAATTTGAATGAAGTATTTATTCCTGTTTTGAATGGATATGATCCGACCGATTACTACTTCGCAATATATGATCGCTGGGGGATTTTGGTTTTTGAAACCAACGATTCTGCGAAAGGATGGAATGGTACATTCAAAGGAAATGGATCTTACTATGTGCAGGATGATGCCTATGTTTGGAAGCTTCGTGCTAAGGCTATTGGCAGCAGCGAACCTGTTGAATTAATGGGGTCATTGACACTCTTTAGATAAGCTTTTTCGAATTAACTTCGTTGCATGAATATTCGGAACGAAGTTTTTTCAAATCAATCCCTTCAAGACTGGCAATCGCTAGCCGAGAAAGAATTAAAAGGAAAATCCCTCGACTCGTTGGTTCGCCAGAAGGAAGAAGGGATTTTTTTATTTCCCTATTCAACAGAAGCGAAATCGACAGAGGAGCCTACTTTTCGCGCAGCACCTTCGTGGCAATTGCACCAATCGTTTAAGACGAACGATCCACTTCAATGGAATGGTCTGGCATTGGAGGCCCTGAACGGCGGAGCGAACAGCTTGACCATTCCCGCTTCTTTCAACGCGAGTGAAATGAAGGTGGCGTTGAAAGACATCTTCGTCGGCTTCATCAACTGGGAATTTGAGGCGCATGCCGAGCAAGCCGACGATCATATAGACGCCATTAAGCAAGCTTACGAGGAACAAGACCGCGCAGGCGTTCTCGCGTTCATTCATTCCACTCATATTAACACGAATGTGTTGTTCGGCAACCACGCAACAGCGTCGGAACAAATTGCATTCGCAGTTTTAGCTGGAATTGAATTCATAGAGAACACTCATTTATCCATCGATGATGCTTCCGCACAAATCCTGTTTCATTTTTCGGTTGGAAGTGAATTGTATGTTGAAATAGCCAAGCTGCGTGCTTTCCGCGCTGTGTGGTCGCACGTGTTGAAATCAGGTTCTCCTGAACACGCGTGTTCGAGTCACGCGTTCGTGAAAGTGCAAACAGATGGATATTTCCAAGCGAAGAAAGACACCGACAATAATTTAATTCGTTCCACTATTCAAGCCATTGCGGCATGCGTTGGAGGTGCCAATCGCATAGAGGTTCTTCCAATGGAATTCGCGAAGGGAACCGATGATAGCGATCATCTTCGCTGGGCACGAAATATTCAACATGTATTAATCGAAGAATCGTATTTCGATCAATATTCCGATTTAGCAAAAGGAAGTTTTTCGTTGGAAAAACTCACGGAAGACTTGTCGGTAAAGGCTTTCGAGATTATGAAGAATTTCGAAACGTCAGAGAAGTTGTTCAACTTCATTCAAAATAATAAAGAGGAAAGAAGCCTTCAACATGCACAACGTGTGGTTGTTGGTGAAAACAAATACGTGCAGTCATGAGTAAATTGAATTGGAAAGATGTACCCTTCAACTTCAACGAAGAAGTGAAAGGTGCTACGTGGGGAGCAGGCGCAGCGCCATTTTTACGCGGTCCGTATGCAAGCATGTACACCGTCCGTCCTTGGACCATTCGTCAATATGCCGGATTCAGCACCGCTGAAGAATCGAATGCATTCTACAAACGCAACTTGGCCATGGGACAAAAAGGTTTGTCTGTGGCCTTCGATTTGGCCACCCATCGCGGATACGACAGCGATCACGAGCGTGTGAAAGGAGACGTTGGAAAGGCAGGAGTAGCCATAGATTCAGTTGAGGACATGAAAGTCTTGTTTCATGAAATTCCCTTGAATGAAATGTCGGTAAGCATGACCATGAATGGAGCAGTTCTACCCATTCTTTCCTTCTACATTGTAGCCGCCGAAGAGCAAGGCGTTCGTCCAGATCAACTCACCGGAACCATTCAGAACGATATTCTGAAAGAGTTCATGGTTCGAAATACATACATCTATCCGCCAACGCCAAGCATGCGAATTGTTTCAGACATCTTTGAATTTTGTTCGAAGGAAATGCCGAAATTCAATCCGATATCTATATCAGGATATCACATGCAAGAGGCTGGAGCGACGCAAGAGATTGAGTTGGCCTATACGCTAGCAGACGGATTGGAATATGTCCGCGCCGGATTGAAAGCGGGCATGAGCATTGATGATTTCGCACCGCGCTTATCGTTCTTCTGGGCCATAGGCATGGACACCGTGACTGAAATTGCGAAAATGCGCGCAGCACGTGTGCTGTGGGCACAGATGATTAAGTCCTTCAATCCGAAAAATGAAAAATCTATGGCGTTAAGAACCCACTGTCAGACCAGTGGCTATTCGCTAACGCGTCAAGATCCATACAACAACGTGGCTCGCACCTGCATTGAAGCGCTCGGTGCAGCGTGGGGTGGAACGCAAAGTTTGCACACCAATGCCCTAGATGAAGCCATTGCTTTGCCAACCGACAACAGCGCGCGCATAGCACGAAACACGCAGTTAATCATTCAAGAAGAAACAGGTCTTTGTGAAGTAGTCGATGTGTGGGGTGGAAGTGAAGTGGTGGAAAAGCGCACGCAAGAAATTATGGATGCCGCTTGGAAGTTGATTGAAGAAGTGGAAGAGATGGGCGGAATGACCAAAGCCATTGAAGCGGGCATTCCGAAATTACGCATTGAAGAAGCTGCAGCGCGAAAGCAAGCGCGTATAGACAGTGGAAGAGACAAGATTATTGGAGTGAATATTTTCCAGTTGGAAGAAGAAAGCACCATGGATATTTTGCAAGTAGACAACGACGCTGTGCGTATTTCACAAATCGAAAGATTAGTGAAGACGAAAGCAGAGCGAAACGAAGAAGCTTGTCAGCAAGCATTGAAAGCCTTAACCGAAGCGGCGCAGATCGGAAGTGGAAACTTATTGGCGCTATCGGTGGAAGCCGCTCGCTTGCGTGCAACCTTGGGAGAAATTTCAAGTGCATTGGAAGTAGTATACGGAAGATATTCCGCACAAATCAGAAGTATTTCAGGAGTTTATTCAAACGAATCGGCCATGGACAAAGACTTTATTGAAGCACGCAGACGCTCTGATGAATTTGCAGAGCTAGCGGGAAGAAGACCGCGCATCTTGGTTGCGAAGATGGGACAAGACGGACACGATCGCGGAGCGAAAGTGATTGCCACATCGTTTGCGGATATTGGATTCGATGTAGATATGGGACCGTTGTTCCAAACTCCCGCTGAAGTTGCGAAGCAAGCTGCGGAGAATGACGTTCACATGGTTGGAGTATCTTCATTAGCAGCTGGACACAAGACCTTAATTCCAGAATTAATTTCCGAATTGAAGAAGTTGGGAAGAGAGGACATTGGCGTAATAGCCGGCGGAGTAATACCCGAACAAGACTTCGAGTTTTTATATAACGCAGGGTGTGTAGGCATATTTGGTCCAGGGACTAAGATTGCCGCAGCGGCACAAGAAATTTTAACATTAATGATTGAAGCACTTCAAGGCGAATGAACACTGTAGAGCAGAAGAAAGAGGCGTTCGAGCGCTTGTTAACCATCATGGACGAGCTGCGAGAGAAATGTCCGTGGGATATGAAGCAGACCTTGGAAAGTCTTCGTCATTTGTCCATAGAGGAAGTCTATGAATTGGGCGATGCCATTCTAGATGGTGATATGGAAGAAGTGAAGAAAGAGTTGGGCGACGTGTTTTTGCATTTGGTATTTTATTCGCGCATTGCCAGTGAGACCGAGGCTTTCGATATAGCCGATGTTTTGAATTCAATCTGTGAAAAGCTTATTTCAAGACATCCGCATATCTACGGAGATGTTGTGGTGAAGGATGAAGCTGAAGTACTTTCGAATTGGGAAAAATTAAAGTTGAAGGAAGGAAAGAAGAGTGTGTTGGAAGGTGTTCCGCGTTCGTTGCCTGCCATGGTGAAGGCGCAGCGCATTCAAGACAAGGCGAAAGGAGTGGGGTTCGATTGGGACAATGCCGATCAGGTTTGGGAAAAGGTTTTGGAAGAATTGAATGAATTCAAAGAAGCAAAAACGAAAGAGGATCAAGAAGAAGAATTCGGCGATTTACTTTTTTCACTCATCAACTACGCTCGTTTTAAGGGAATACATCCGGAAGATGCATTAGAGAAGACCAATAAGAAATTCATTTATCGTTTTCAGTATTTGGAAACGGAGAGTGCGAAAGACGGAAAGCAAATGGGGGAGATGACCTTGAGTGAAATGGACGAATATTGGAATCGCGCGAAGGCATTAAAAAAGAATACATAGAATGAAAAACTACGTTTGGATTTTCGGTTTGCTTGTTTCGATTAGCAGTTGCGTCGCTCCCAGAGCCATAACGAATTCAGGGAAAGTCACTCCGAAGGGCAATTGGGTAGTGGCCACCAATCAGACGTACAACATAGCGACTGCACCTGCGGGCAAGGTGGCTAATGCCGTTGACATTAACATTGATAATTTGTTGAATGGTTCTACGGATACTCTTTCATTGGTTGAATCGAATGCAGTGGCAACAGATTGGCAGAAAGTAGGCGAGGCGCTTATTGCGAATAACTTCGACCCCATAGGAGGCGGATTAGATTTTGGCATTCGTTACGGAATTGCAGAATGATTCGATGTTAGATTTAAGAAAGCGGGCAGAGCTAAAGCCATAGATGTTCAATACCAGTTTTTAGGATCATTAGGAAACGTTGACGACTTCACAGAATCGGTCACGGGTAAGTGGTACGGTAGTATAGGTCTTCAGTATTCGAGTCAAGATTTATCGTTACCCTTTTGGGCAAAGCCTCTAACCACGAAGTTGGAATACGATTTCAGTCGGAAGGATATATTGGTTCCGTTGATCTTCAGTTACGGCTTGGGCAATGAAGAATCGATTGGAGCCATTTCATTCGGACTATCCTACAACTTCACCCGCATGCATTATTCAACCACACCGTTCACTTATGCGCGTATTCAAGACACCAACGGAGTAATCACCGCATTGAACACAGCTGCGATCACAGAATCGAAGTCCATCAGTAGTTTCGGTGCTTTCGCCAATATGAAGATTGGATTCCGATATTTCTATTTTGTCCCAGCCGTCGCTGTTTATTATCAGAATTACGGCACTCTTCAAAACTTTATTGGAGAGTCTTTCCAGATGAAGGGAGTTACCGTTGTCCCTTCGTTAGGGTTGCGCTTAAGGGTGGGAAAGTCAAAGGCATAAAAAAGCCTCCTGAAACTCAAGAGGCTTTTTCTTTGTTAGCGGTCGGGACGGGACTCGAACCCGCGACCCCGTGCGTGACAGGCACGTATTCTAACCAACTGAACTACCCGACCATTGCCGTAAAGCGATGCAAAAGTAATGTCAATTTCCAATTACACAAACTTTTTCATGTAATTTTTACTACATCAGCCACAAGCATTTTTTTTATCCGATATGCCCTTCGAATTCGTTAAAAAAAAAAAAAAGACGGCGCTTTTTGATTTTATACTATATCTTGGTCAAACCTTAACTAAAAATAAACCCTATGGAAATGAATTTAATCCTAGGTGTGCTAGGGCTATATGCCATAAGCCGCCTGTATTCCAGTGTTACTGGAAAAACTCCAAGTAGCCGATTTAACTTGGCTGAACTCAAAGAAGCATTTCAGAAAAACAGTGGTGTGTGGTGGTTCATGGTTCCTATTTCAGGAGCCCTTATCCTGTTTTTTGAAGCAGTAGTTTCAGTTTTATGGTTCCTTGGAGAAATTCTTCACCTTGGAACAGCGATAATCAGACTTGTAATAACCATTGTAAAGTGGATATACAATGAAGTTGTGCTTGGTGGATTTTATTTCTTATGGAAATTAATCTGGCATTACCTCATCTGTATTCCTTGGAAATGGTTTCTTGAAGCCTTCCGCTTGCTCGGATCTGCTTCGAAATGGTCGAGCTATAAAATTGCAACAGTCGGAATATTCGCAAGCCTTATCGTTGCTTTTGTAGGACGTTACATCAATTCCTTTATGGGAACTGAGCACATGGCAATTCAATCCTTTATTCAACACGCTACTACTTTACTGTCAATCATTCCAATCGGAATGGCTGCTAGCATGATTGCCTTCAACCGCAAGAATGACAATGCCACATGGAAAGGTCAAGGAATGAATTATGCGAAAATTGCAGCTACTATTCTGGTTCCTATGATTGCGCTTATTGGTATTGAATACTTATTAATAAATCTGGGTTCACGCACGTCGTTCCAATTTTCTCTTTCTACATTATTAGCTGGCGGAAGTTTATTTGCCTCTTTGCTTATTCTAATCAATTCAATCCTAATCATTTTTGTAATAAGCGCATTGCCTTCTTTCGCAAATGATTATTCTGGAGATCTTAAAGGAGTATATCGCGCGTTCTTAAGCCACCTCTATTACGGATGGGTATCTTATTTACTTGCAATCCCCGCGATTATTATTCCAGCTTTCATTCTATCTATCATTCCGGGTCTCATTACTCAAGGAATGACTTATTTCACGCAGGAAGCAACAGACTATGTTTACGAACAGCGAATTGCAAGCATTACTGAAGATGCTAAAGAGAACATGATTCCTTATTCTGATTGGTGCAATGCAGATTCAATCTCGAGCGACTCATTGAACAAGCTTATGGAAGCCGATATGAGAATGCTTTCAGTGCGTGTTGCAATGAATGGAGTAGGACGCGGACAAGCATACTTAGACTCGTCTTATTCTTCTTTTGCAAATAGAAACGGTGCAGTTACGGTTGGAATGTTAGCCTACATGTATAACAGCTACGCCGACATGGTAAATGAAAATCTTAAAGCGCAGCCCATGAATACTGAAGCAAACAACGATTCTTCGTTTGCTGCTGAGGCCAAAGGGTTCCAGGGACAAGTGACGGAAATGGATGCGACAGTTGAAACAAACAACAAGAGCATTGCTTCATGGCAAGAAGAAAAAGCTATGGTATGTTCAATAGCCCCAATTGCTGAAGAACCTGCTCCTATGCCGGCGGAACCTGTAATTGTTGAAGAGCCAATGGCTGAGGTTGTTGTTGACGGCTGCGACGCTGAGCGTCAGCGTATCGATGGAATCATCTCTGATATTCAAGCTAACAACGAGCAGATCAAGAAAATGAAAGAGCGTACACTTGCAGTAATCGGGCATTTGAATAAAATGCAAGAAGATGCAAACGGAATGGTAGGCAATGAAAAAGTTGCAAAGCGTTTGGGATACTTTTTCATGAGCATTTGGTTGTGCGCTTTAGCCGCCATAGCTATGGGATTTGTTCTTAGTATTTACGCGCATTTGAATAATGTGGTATACAATTCAATCGATAATTCAGATTGGTTAATCACAAATCAAATTCGCGATGCGCAAAGTGCAAACAAGAATCAACCTGTTCTAGGATTGCTTTTAACTTTTGTCGCTTCACTTATGATTTTCGGAATGGTATCCAGTATGGAATTAACTGCTCCTAAGGCCATTTGGGAAAAGGCAAAAACAACATGTATGGATTTGTATCATCAAATTCCTGTATTGAATGCCGCAGCTCCAGCACCTAGTGCAGAAGCCAATCCAGTGGTTGAAGAAATTCAAGCTGAGAAAGAGCAAGTTGAACAAGCTGCTCCGGTTGAGAATACGATGCAAGCTGATGGTCCTGCCGATGCTGTAACGCCGTTATATAGAATTGAAGATCCAGACGGATATACCAATCTGCGTGATGCACCTTATGGTACCGTAATAAGAGAAGTTTATCCCTTTGAACAATTTGCAATTCTTGGTGAATTCGATGGTCATTATGGTGTAGTCTTTCCAGATGGTTCTGTGGGATTTATTCATAATTCGCGTGTAGTTCCATTGAATTAAGTTCATCACTTTCAATTTATAAAAGAGCCGCACACGCGGCTCTTTTTCGTTTCTTTGCATTCGTGTCGAAACCACTGCTAATAATACCCCCGCTAACTCAACTGAATACTCCGTATCCAGCCACCGCTTATTTAACCGGATTTTTGAAACAACAAGCTTTCGATTCAAGACAAAAGGATTTAGGGTTGGACATGGTATTGGAAGTGTTTTCGAAAAAGGGATTCGAACTATTGTTCAACGCCATTGAGAATTCCAACTTCAACCTAACTCATCAACTCGATGCGTTGGTGAAAAATCGCAAGGCCTACGAGAATACCGTAGATGCCGTGATTTCATTCCTTCAAAATAAAAATTACACACTCGGGTACCGCATAGCAGCGGGGTCCTATTTGCCTGAGGGCTCTAGATTTCAACAAATAAAAGACCTCGAATGGTTCTTCGGAAACATTGGGGTACAAGACAAAGCGCGATACAAGTGCACCATGTACTTGGAAGATATCTCAGATCTTATTCAAGCTACCGTGGGTCCGCATTTCGGTTTTTCGAAATACGCAGAACGCATCTCAAGAACTGCAGTATCCTTTAGTCCAATTCTTGAAGAATTGAACAAGCCCAACAATTATCTCGACGATATTTTGGTGGAAAGGGTAAAGACGTACTTCCAAGAAGAAGTGCCTTCCATGGTGGGTTTTACTGTTCCTTTTGGTGGAAATTTATACGGCGCTTTCAAAGCTGGACAATGGATCAAGACTCATTATCCGGAAGTGAAAATCGCAATGGGTGGGGGATATCCGAATACAGAACTGCGCGAACTCTCCGACCCGCGCGTTTTCGACTTCGTCGATTACATTACGCTCGACGATGGGGAAGGGCCGTTCCTAGCGCTGTTGAAGCATCTTGAAGATGCAGAAGTTCATCCGGAACTGAAAAGAACATTCCGTAGAAATTCAAACAACGAAGTTGAATTCGTTGACACTAAAGTAGGAGGAGATTTCCTTCATGCTCAAAAACCAGCACCGAGCTACACCGGTCTTCGTTTCAATGAATACCTCTCGGTAATTGATATGCCGAACCCCATGCACCGCTTGTGGAACGACGGGCGTTGGAACAAGATGACAGTGGCTCACGGATGTTATTGGAAGAAATGCAGCTTCTGCGACATTACCCTCGATTACATTGGAAGATACGACCAAGCCAGCGCAACACATTTAGTAGATCAAATGGAAGCGCTCATTGCGGAGACCGGTGAAACCGGATTTCACTTCGTAGATGAAGCCGCGCCTCCAGCAGCATTGCGCGATCTAGCTATTGAAATTCTTCGCAGAGGCTTGCAAGTCTCTTGGTGGACCAACATTCGTTTTGAAAAAACATTCTCTCCCGATCTCTGTAAAATTCTAGCAGCTTCCGGATGCATCGCCGTAACAGGTGGTTTAGAAGTGGCGAGTCCCAGAATTTTAGAGTTGATCGACAAAGGAATTTCCATAGATCAAGTAGCCAAGGTCTGCAAAGGTTTCCGCGATGCTGGAATTTTAGTCCATGCCTACTTAATGTTCGGTTTCCCTACGCAAACCGAACAAGAAACCATCGATTCGTTGGAAGTGGTTCGACAATTATTCGAAAACCAATTGCTTCACTCGGGACATTGGCACCAGTTCGCCATGACCGTTCACAGCCCCGTTGGAAAAGACCCCGAGAAATTCGGAGTGATTCGCACAGGCCCTGTTTTCGAAGGTTTCGCGAACAACGACTTGTTCCATGAAGACCCGAAAGGAGCCAACCACGAGCAATATTCAGAAGGACTGAAGAAGGCGTTGTACAACTACATGCATGGCATTGGCTTCGAATTTCCGTTGAAGAAATTCTTCAAATTTCCAATCGTCAATCCATTGGTTCACCGCTCACTCATTGAAAAGTCTGTCAAGAAAATGCCCGATGATGAAGTAGAATTGAAAGGCATGGTGCTCTTCCTTCATCAAACGTCTTTAAAGGAATTGAAGAAAAACGGTCCGAACAAAGAGATCCTCTTCGTGCATAAATCGGGATATCAAAAAATAGACTTTCCTTCAGTAGTAGCCGATTTCCTCATAGAAAATGAAACGAAGTTGAATTTATTTCAAGAAGAAAAAATAAACTACCAAGATGTCCTCACTAACTTTTCCAACCAACTCAAATCCACTCCTGAAGAGGTCGTGAAATTCAGCTGGTGGAAACAAATGCGCGAATACGTTTGGATGGTACGCGTTTAAGACGGTCTTCTTTTTGAATCGGGATTTCCAGAGAAGCGTGGCTTAAATCCACCACCACTGCCGGTCTTCGGTCTGTTTCCTCCGCCACCATTTCCACTTCCGCTACCAGAACCACTTCCACGATGTGTCTTTCCGCCACCTGATCTTGAAAAGGGTTTCTTGCCTTGTGGCTTTTGCGCAACACCTGGCGCAGGCTTGTTCAATGCTGGATATGGATGCTCGTTCACAACCGGAATTTCCAATCCAATCAACTTTTGAATGTCGCGCAAGTATTCGCGCTCTTCAATATCGCAGAATGAAACAGCTCTACCAGATGCACCCGCGCGACCAGTTCTTCCAATACGGTGAACATAAGTCTCAGGGATATTCGGAATTTCGAAGTTTACCACGAAGGCCAACTCATCAATGTCAATACCACGTGCAGCAATGTCTGTAGCGACAAGCACGCGTGTGATTCCGCCTTTGAAATTGCTTAACGCACGCTGACGGTGATTCTGAGATTTGTTTCCGTGAATGGCTTCAGCCTTAATGCTAAACTTTTGTAAAAGCTTAACTACTTTATCGGCTCCGTGCTTGGTACGTGTGAAAACCAAAGCAGATCGTATTGATTTATCTTGAAGGACATGCATCAACAAATCGTTCTTGTTCGCCTGATCTACGAAGTAAATGCCTTGCTCAATTTTTTCAACGGTGGAAGAAACAGGAGTCACTTCAACTTTTTTCGGAGTCGTTAAAATTGAATTCGCCAATTCTTGAATCGTCTTCGGCATGGTTGCCGAAAAGAACAAAGACTGTCTTCTTTCAGGAATTAATTTAATAATACGTTTCACATCGTTCACGAATCCCATGTCCAACATGCGATCTGCTTCATCCAAAACAAACATTTGAATTTGTCCGAGATTCACATGACGCTGTTGCACCAAGTCTAACAATCGTCCTGGAGTGCAAATAAGAATATCTACACCTGCTTTCAACGCGTTCACTTGAGAGAACTGATTCACGCCACCGAAAATAACGGTGTGACGAAGATTCAAGTTTCTGCCGTAGCTCGCGAAGCTTTCTCCAATTTGAATAGCCAACTCACGCGTTGGAGTCACAATTAAGGAACGAATAGCGCGCTTGCTTCCGGTGTGTCCGGTATTCTGAGTAAGTAATTGTAGAATTGGAATGGCGAAGGCCGCTGTTTTTCCTGTTCCCGTTTGGGCACAACCTAACAAATCATTTCCTTCCAACAAAATTGGAATGGCTTGTTCTTGAATAGGAGTGGGAGTGGTGTAACCTTCTTTTTTTAGAGCGCTAAGAATAGGCTCAATTAAGTTTAAATTTTCAAATGACATAAAATACGTGGTCGCCAAATTCCCAATCGTATTTCTAAGTTGAACTGCCAACGGAACTTGTTGCGGGCGCAAAGATAGTCTACTTTTTCACCCGAATCATCATTAATCCGTCGCGAAGCGGCAAAAGTACCTTCTCGCATCGGCTGTCTTTCGCCACTAAATCATTCAATTCTTGAAGAACTTGTGTGTCGAAATCCTTTTCTACAGCGGGTTCCAGAACCTTTCCGCTCCAGAGGACATTGTCTATAAGAATAACCGTTCCGGCATGAGCGTGCTCCATTGTCCAATTCCAATAATGAAGGTAATTCCGCTTATCTGCATCTATAAAGACCAAGTCGAATGTTCCATCCAAATCTTCAAATGCGTTCAGGGCTGCTTTATAAATAGGTTTTATTTGCGATCCTTTTTTATGTTGAAGGAAATACTTGACGTGCAACCAACTCAGTTCATCGTTCTCATCTATGGTAATTAATTCTCCGTCTTCTTGAAGTCCATCGGCCAAGCACAAAGCGCTATACCCTGTAAAAGTTCCAATTTCTAAAATGCGCTTCGGTTGAATCAACTGCGAAAGCAGGCTTAAAAACCGTCCTTGCAAATGTCCACTTAGCATACGCGGATTTATCACCTTCTGCCAGGTTTCAGCCGATAGCGCCTTCAACATTTCAGATTCATCGTCTGAGTGTTTTTCGCAATAATCCAATAAAGTAGATGAGATAAAATTCATTGCGCGAAGTTACAAAGCTTACCTTTGCATTTATGAAACCGAGTCGGGAATTGTTTATGCGTATGGGTTTACTTACGGTGCTCGTTCCATTGGTGATTGTTTCCATTCTTTATTATTTCAACGCAACGGAATTTATGATCCCCGTTATCATTGGGAAAATGAGTTTGTTGTTTCAGATAGGAATAGGTGTTGCAGGCGGATTTGTGTTAAGTGGAATGACGTGGCTCATGGGGCAATGGAAATATCTCGACGATGTGAATTTCGATTATACTTTACGATTGGGAATTTTCAATTTCAGTTTTCAAGAAATTTTATTCTTGAGTTTTTGCGCAGGTGTTGGAGAAGAGATTGTGTTTCGTGGAATGATTCAGCCTTGGTTGGGAATTTTAACTACGTCGTTTATGTTTATTGCGCTTCACGGATACATGAGTTACAGTTCATGGCCGAAAGTCATATTCGGACTCATCTTATTTGCGGTGGGAACAGTGCTGGGAATTTTAGGCGCATACGTAGGATTGCTTGCGGCCATTGTAGCGCACATACTTTATGACATTGTAGCTTTTCTGCGTATTCAATCGGAATACGAAGAGTTGAAAAAGAAATCAATTATTCCAATTGCACATGAGCAAGAAGAACATCAAGAGTGAAGGTGGATTTGTATTCAGTACGAATCCTAACTTCAACATAGAAAATGAAAACGAAGCGGTTGAGACGCTTCCACCCAACGAACAGAAATTAAAAGTTTGGTTGGAAAAGAATCACCGTGGTGGAAAGACCGCCTCGGTTATTAAAGACTTCATCGGTAACGAAGAAGATATAGAACAGTTAGCGAAAGTGCTGAAGAACAAATGTGGTACCGGTGGAAGTGCGAAAGACGGCGAGATCATAATTCAAGGCGACCACAGAGAAAAAATTATTAAACTGTTGCAGGACTTGGGTTATGCAGCTAAAAAAGCAGGAGGATAAAATGGAGAAAATATTTCCAATCGTAGTTAAGACCATGCAGAGCCTTGAGCCCTTGCTGGCCCAAGAAATGATTGCCTTAGGCGCAACCGAAGTAGAAGAGGGTAGAAGAGTGGTTCGCGCAAATTGCGACCTTGAAACACTTTACAAAATAAACTACCGTGCGCGTCTTGCGTTGCGCGTGCTTTGCCCGTTGCATTCATTTCAAATTCGAAAGGTCGACGATTTATACAACAAGGCTTATGAAATGCCATGGGAAGAATATCTGCATGCAGACACCACGTTTGCCATTGATCCTCAGGTATCTTCTTCCATGTTCACGCACTCGCATTTTCCTTCGCTCCGCGTGAAAGATGCAATTGCTGATCGTTTGAAAAAGGTCTACGGTTCTCGTCCAGATGTGAATCCGGAAAGTCCAGATGTGCAAATACATTTGCTCATCGATCAAGAAAAAGTTCAGATTTCATTAGACAGTTCAGGACGTTCACTCAACCAACGCGGTTATCGCGTGAATGGAGGAGAGGCTCCTATGAATGAAGTGTTGGCTGCAGGTATTATTGCCATTACCGGATGGAAGGGAGAGACTCCTTTGTACAATCCGTTTTGTGGTTCGGGCACTATTGCCTTCGAAGCAGCGTATGCCGCTTTGAATATTCCGGCGCAAAAGGCTTATCCAAAATTCAATTTTCAAACATGGTTGAATTTCGATGATGCTCTTTGGATGACTGTTCATGGCGATGCGAATGCATTGATCGAGAATAAAGAGTTAACCATAGTTGCTTCCGACATTGATTACGATCAATTGAATGTAGCACGTAAAAACGGAAAGAACCTTCCGTTCAACGATGCCATTCGATTTGAAAAATCAGATTTCTTCAGTGAAGACAGTGTTCCTGAAGTTCCGGGGTTAGTGGTTTTGAATCCACCATATGGCGAACGGATGGAGATTGAAGAACTGGAAAAAATTTATTCTGAAATTGGCTCCGTTTTCAAGCACCGCTATTCAGGTTCCACGGCTTGGATCATCTCTTCAGATCTGCAAGCATTGCATGCCATTGGCCTTCGCCAGAAGCGCAAAGTAAAATTGATGAATGGAAAGTTGGAATGCGAGCTTCGCGGAATAGATTTATTCAGAGGAAAGCGTAACGAACGATTTGAAGTTAAGCCGACAGATTCCGAAAATTTATCACCGGATTCGCATACATCTGAAGCATAATGTCACGCGCGATCTGCGTGAAATTCTCTTTCGGAAGGTTCGTCTTTTTGCGATGTAGACTTAATTTGAAGGTATTGCCTCGAATGTAATTGCTGAAAGCAATTTTCTGAATTTGCGAATAGTGGTCTTTGTACTCTTTCGTCCCATTCAATAAATCGTAAGCAATGTAATTCGTAGGCCAAAGATGAAAAATACGGTGCATCTCATTGTCTATGGCATGCGTTAAATAACGATACTTCTCGTTTTTATTTTGAATGATACGCATGTGTTCAATGTGTTCATTCATTGAATTGCCCATAGAAATATTCACACGTCCTTTATGTCCTGTGATTCCTTTCAACATGGAAAGAAAATCCTCTCCCGATTTTTTTTCGTAAGAACCAAGCACTTTTAAATGCATGAGCTCATTCGTCTTCATCATATCACAGGGATCGTATTCATAGCTCACGGCCATAGGAATCATGCTCAACGCCTGCAAGCCGTCTTCAATGTTATCGGAACTCATTGCGAACATCTTCAACAACCCGGTCGCTGTTCTGTCATCTCCGTCTTTACTTCTTCCTTCACGTTGGGCTATCCAAATTGAAGTCTGATCGGTAGTTAAAGTATGACGAATGTAATTGGAAAGGCGAAGGCTGTAATAGAACATTTCTTTCGCGTTTACATTTCGATTCACAATGAAGTTCTTGTTGGAACGAACGATGTCTTCAACCACTTTCTGACGCAGTAGATTGTCGCCAATAGCTATCTGCGTAGTCTTGTGGCCTTGTTCAAGCAAACTCACATTCAATATTGCACTGTCGAGAATAATGTCGCGGTGATTGCTTAAGAAGAGGTATGGTTTTGTTTTATCTAACGATTCGAAGTTGGTAAAAGACAATCCACTTGTTGTTGTTTGAATGGCCATCTTGAAAGCAGGACCTGATATTTCCGACTGAAATTCATCAACAGTAGTCACCTGACGAAGCATTTTTTGAATTGCTGAACGACTTAATCCAGGAAAAACCCACTTGAGCATTTTATAAAATTCAGGGACTTCTAAAATGCGTTCGATGGCAGCTTTTAATTCTTCGTCGTTATAAGGACGAATGGGATCGAAATTAAAAACGTCTATCTGTGCCTCTTCCATAGTTGCAAAAGTAAGAAATACATAAGTTTTGAGCGTTTAAAGTCTTGGCGGAAATATGAACAATGTCTACTTTTGGCATATGAATAATATGAAAGGATTGCTTTTTGCCAGTATTGTTGCATTGGCGCTAAGTTCATGTGAGGAGAAGAAAGTTCCAGTACCTTCAAGAAGTACTGAGTTAATTGGCGATTTCGACGATACGTTATGGAATCAGAATTCTGGAACTATTTATTCATTGGCTTTGTATGCCGACAGCAGCTTCTATTTAAGAACCCGCGTTCTTGGTGGAGATGCGAAAACCTATTTAGGAAATTACAATCCAAACGAGAATTGGGATGTTTTGAATTTGAAATGTGCTGACAGCACGAACACATTTGCTATTCAGATCAAATCAGCTGATTTATTGGAAATGAATTTAGAAGGAGGAGTCACTTACATGAATCGTTCAACAAAAGTGGTAAGTATTTCCGGCTCCGCAATATTGAAGAATCGCATGAAAATGTGGTCTAACAACAAGTCAATCGTATACCAATTGGTGAATGCGAATGAACTCATCATAGATCAGCTTTTTATTAATACACTCACCCCGGAATACAAAGCATTGCTCAGTTACTACTCAGGAAAATATGAGTCCCCTCAGTTGGTGAGATCACTAAATTTCAGTCAGGAAGAAATAGTTAAACTGCAGGAATTGTATTTCCCAGAGCCACCTTCAACGAATAATGAGATAAAAGAAGCTCCTCCCATTGACGATAAGATGCCTATGAAATCGTTGTTTTTCTTTAACAAGGGAGGAAAGGTGGAAGTTCAATTGGTTGCTTTAAGTTCCAAGGGGAATGATTATGCGAAAATAGATTCTTGGGAATTGAATGCGGAGGGATGGAAGCTATTGGGCTCTGAATTTTCAAGTGTTACTGCTGAAGTTATTTATGACAATGCTAATGAGGTTAAACTTCCAACAGGAAATATCATTATAAACGATAAGAAATAAAAAAAAAGGTCTCACTCGAGACCTTTTTTTATTTTAAAGAAGAGGAGAAATTAGTTTCCTCCCATTGCAGCTTTCATTGCTTCTTCCATACATGGCTTCACAAGAGCTTCTAACTCTTTTTCTTCTTCGCTTCCTTTTGGATATTTCTTTTGCAAGTCGTCCATTTGAGGCTCATACTCTTTTTGAAGAGCTTCAATTTTAGCTGTGTCGTTTGCCTTTTGAGCTTCAACCATTTTGTTCATCATATCACAGATAGTCTTCGCATCCGACTTTACACCACCGCAAGATGCCATGAACATTGCAAGAGCAACTGCTGGGATCATAAATTTTTTCATAATTCTAATTTTTGTTTCGACCAATATAAAAAGATTTCTTCCTCTCAAATGCAAAATCAGTACAATAATATGTGTATTGTTAAAAAGTGAATTATTTTGTTGAAAGACCATTGTAAATTTTCGTAATGAAAGCGCAGTATTCACTGAGATTTGTGAAATAAAGAAAAGAAAATGATAACTCGTTCGGATATAGATTTTTTTGAATTGACTATTGGTCAAGAGCACGTTTTTACGGACGAAGAGACGCGCTTGAAATACGGCAAGGACGAAACGGAGAATTTAAGCTTTCCTTCCGACGTAGTTCTGAAACCGGCTAATAGAGAAGAGGTCGCGCTTATATTAAAACATTGTAACGCACAACGGATTCCGGTCACTGCCATCGGTGCTCAAACCGGATTAAGCGGAGGAGCGTTATGCGTTCGAAAGGGTGTTGCTCTTTCAATGGAGCGTTTCAATAAAATTTTGAAAATAGATATTGATAACGGACAGGTGCATACAGAGCCTGCGGTTATAACCCAAGTGCTTCAAGAGGAATGTGCGAAGCAAGGCCTTTACTACGCGCCAGATCCGGCAAGTAGAGGAAGCTGTTGGATAGGTGGAAACTTAGCCGAAAACAGCGGCGGTCCACACGCTGTAAAATACGGAGTAACAAAAGATTTCGTTTTAAATCTTGAAGTCGTATTGGCTAACGGTGAAATCATTTGGACCGGTGCTAACACGTTGAAAAACGCAACGGGATACAACCTTACTCAACTCATGGTTGGAAGTGAAGGCACGCTTGGAATTATTACGAAAGCAGTTCTGAAATTACTTCCCCTGCCAAAACACAATTTGCTTTTGTTGGCCCCATTCGCCTCTGCAGAGAAGGCCTGTGAAGCTGTAAGTGCAGTGTTTCGTGCAGGCATTACACCAAGTGCTATGGAATTCATGGAACGCGAAGCAATTGAATATACGCTTCAGCATGTACCAGATGCACACGTAAATTTAGACGGAGTAGAAGCACATTTACTGATTGAAGTGGACGGTTCAAATGTTGAATCACTCATGCTCGATTGTGAAACCATTTCAAACGTGCTCATGGAACACGAGTGCGGAGAAATACTCTTCGCAGAAGACCACAATCAGAAAGAAGTCCTGTGGAAGATTCGAAGAAAAGTTGGTGAAGCAGTGAAGTCACATTCCATATACAAGGAGGAGGACACCGTTGTTCCTCGCTTCGAACTTCCGAATTTACTTCGTGAAGTAAAAGCCATTGGAAAACGCTACGGATTCCGCTCCGTTTGCTACGGGCATGCCGGAGATGGAAACCTTCATATTAATATTCTGAAAGATGAAATGTCAGATGAACAATGGGACAATACACTTCCAAAAGCCATTCGTGAGATTTTCGAATTAACTGTTTCTCTCGGTGGAACCCTTAGCGGTGAACACGGAATTGGTTGGGTGCAAAAGAACTACATGGACATTGCCTTCAACGAAGTTCAATTGAACCTCATGAAGAAAATAAAAGAAGCCTTTGATCCAAATGGAATATTAAATCCAGGAAAAATATTCCCAGACTAATTTCAATTATTTAATCAATAAACGCTTCGTAATTCTTCCAACTTGAATCGTGTATATTCCAGAAGAAAGATCAACTACTGAAAGTGTATGAACACCCGGCTGATTGAAGATTGAAGTCAACACTAGTTGTCCCGTCGAATTGTAAATATTCACCAAACTTTTTCCAGGTTGGAAGTTTTGAATGAATACTTCGTTCTCAGCTGGATTGGGATAAACTATGAATTCACGTTCAGCGATTTCATTCACACCAGCTGGAATCCATTGAAAATCTTCAGCATTTGAATAAGCCGAAGAACCGCAACCATTTATTGCCGTAACACGCCATGAATAGGTGTTTCCTTCCATAAATGAAAAGTTTGCAGGTAACACAACGAAGTTAGAAGTGACTGTAGAACTGTACAATACCGTTCCGAAAGTATTGTCGTTTTCAGCAAGTTCAAACAAATAAGAAGTTGCCCCCGGCATTGCTGTCCAATTGAATTGGTAATCCATTGCGTTGTATTGAATAGTAGAAGGAACCGACAACAAAACTGGAGCGGGTGGAGGAGTGCCAATTGTTATTTTAAAGAACAAATCATAGGACTCTCCGAAAGTAGTTAGCAATTGAAGGGTGCAGTTGTAGTTTCCAGTTGGAACCGTTCCTAAATCAGAAATTACAATGTTGTAATTCCCTGTGGTCCCAATATTCACTCCGCTGAAAACCGGAAATCCAGGTATTCCTGTAATGTTAGCAGTTAGCGGAAATTGTAAATCAGCGTTTATTTTAAGTTGAAGGGTATCGGCAGATTGTCCGCATGCATTCAAATTGTTGCTTTGCAAATAGAGAAGTGTTGGACGAAGAACGAAGAAACCATCGTACATGCTTGTTGCTAAATTTACACCACTCGGTAGGAAAGGATAATTGCTCCATGTTCCGCTGAATTGAGGAAGGTCGTTGATGGGAAATAAATCGAAATATCCAACTTCATTCAATACCCCTGTGCTAACTCTTGAAGCATCTAGAATACGAACACCACTGCGGTAATTACTCTCGTAGACAAACTGATCCTTTACATAAAGATTATGGTCTATTGCAGTGCTAGAACCTACATAATAATTCATATAACCAATATTGTCTAGATCCGCGAAATTGAAAATATGCGTACGTGTTGTAGTTCCCAAGTTCTGCTCGTCCAACTCATCGTCTATTAAATAATGAGCCATGTCCTTTGTGAACCAACCTTGGTGAGTGTAACCTCTTTCAGGATATTCGTAATTATCTAAAAATAAAATATCCGTCGGATCAGTCACATTCAAAGTAACAACGCCAAAGCCACTACTGCCATTACAGGCAACAACTATAACATCGCCTTGGTGATTGACATCTGGGCCATAGTATGTAAGAATATTTCCATCATGCGTATAACCCGCATCTTGGTATCCGCCGACAAGAATAGGTTGAAGGGGATTTGAAATATCAACTAAATGCGGACCCCCGTTAAAAGTATTTGATCCCATAGCCATCAAAATTTTGCTTACAGGATCAAGAGCTATAGTATGTGAATTTCCAAACCCACCGTAGTAGGCAGTTTCAATAAATGAAGTCGGAGTTGTAACATTGTCTAATTGCAATAAATCAAATACTTGAAGCCCATGTGCGCCTGCTTCACTTCCAACAAAACAATAGTTATCCATTGTTTCAACGTCTCTCCATAAACTATTGGTCGTATGTGTTGGAAGGGTTCCCAAATAAACCGGAGCTTCTGGATTGGAAATATCTACAAAAGCCAATCCGTTTGAAACTGCAACGAGTGCGTATTCCTTTCCAGTTGCAGGACTAACCCATCCCCAAATGTCACTTGTATTGTCATTATTTGGATTGGCTCCAATGTCTTCAAGTGACATGTAGGAAAGGAGATCTACGTTGTCGCAAGGATAAATCCCGGCCATTCCACCCACACATGGTTGAGCTAATGACACGGCAGAGAACAAAATAAAAACAAACAAGTAAATGCTCTTCATAATAGTAAAATCTGAAGTGCAATATAAAAATAAAAGCTCGGCACAGGCCGAGCTCTTTAACATTAGTGCTTAAAAAAAATGATTCTTAATTGGTTCTTGCGTGCTTCACACTGTAGTATGTGACGTAAAAATATCCTATTGTCAACATTAAGTGAAAAGGCATCAATCCAAAATCAGTCAATCGTGTTGCTCCATCTTTTTCAGAGAATCTCAAAATGAATGGCCAAACCAATCCACTTGCGAAATACAACAACAAGATAAATTCAAGAATGGTCAATGGTGAAATCTTCGGAGCACGGTATTTCTTATCAGTCCAAGTTCCTTTCTTACCCGTGCTAATCGCAAACTTTGGTGTGCGAACGAAAGCCGATTTCTTGCCTGTTAGTCCTTCAATAACTGCGACAGCGTTGTGCAATGAAAGTCCCATAGAAACAGCTAAGAACAATGGGAAGTCAACAACAAAGCGTCCGAATTTTTGGAAGAAGGGCATGGGTGGACGAGAAACCCAATAGAAAAACCCTAAAATGAAGAAACTCACTAAGAATGCCGATGCCACGGCGAAATAAACCGAATAATCATTCAATAACTCTCCGTTGAAATAATGCCATCCATCGAAATAGTGCTTAATGAATAACATTGGCATACTTAAGATAGAAGTTCCTAAAATACTTAAGAAAACCACTGAGTTCATCAAGTGAAAACTTGCATGCACCTTATGAGCAAAGCCCATGTCTTTCGCACGCAATACTTTGCCTAAATTCTTCCGCGTACATTCTGCGGCACCTTTCGTCCAACGGAATTGTTGTGCCTTCAATGCATTCATTTCAGCGGGCAACTCAGACGGAGAACCTATAGCAGGAAGATAAATGAAATTCCAACCGCACAATTGTGCCCTGTAACTTAAATCTAAATCTTCAGTAATGGTATCACTTTGCCATCCGCCCGCATCATAAATTGCCTCTTTTCTCCAAACACCGGCAGTACCGTTGAAGTTGATGTAATGACTTGAATAGTTACGACCAATTTGCTCTACCGTAAAGTGTGCATCCAATCCAAAAGCTTGCAAACGTGTGAGCAAAGAATAATCCTCATTCAAGTGTTCCCAGCGCGTTTGAACAACCGCAATCTTTTCTCCTGCATAGAAGAATGGAATGGTTTGACGTAAAAAGTCTTTTCTCGGAACGAAGTCAGCATCAAAGATTGCTGTGAACTCTCCTTTAGAAATATCTAAACCATAAGATAATGCACCGGCTTTAAAACCTTGACGATCTGTTCTTCGAATATGTTGAATGTCAATTCCTAGTTTTTGCTTTTCAACAATTAACTTGGCAGCGATCTCAACAGACTCATCGTTTCCGTCATCCAATACTTGTATCTCTAATTTGTTCTTCGGATAATCGAATTCACAAACAGCATTGATTAAACGCTCAATTACGTACATCTCGTTAAAAACGGGCAGCTGCACAGTGACATATGGAAAATCGTCTTCAGCTATAACAGGCATTTCACGTTTACGCTTATTCTTTTTCACGAATTGAATAGCTAGATTCAATTGAACCAAAGAGTAGAGGAATATAAATAATAAAAAGAAACCGTAAAGACAAATTGCGGTAAATGCAAGTGTGTTCAATGTAATGTGCGTTTAGTTAGACGGCGAAAATACGGCTAAAGATATATTTCTTAAAAAGTTTTCTGAAATAGATAAACATTTCAATGTTAATCTATCTGAAAATTCAGTTGCATGGTGATCGACGCTGTCTTTCTTCTAGAAGAAGTATTGAACGCACCGCCCCATGAATAATCTTCATCGCTATTCTGACCCACAATTTGAAAGATGCCCATCTCTGCGCTCTGAAGGTCCCCTAAATCTCCTCCTGATGATTGAGCAATTTTTTCAGCGCGTAAACGAGCGTCTGAAGTTGCTTCAGATACCATTTCGATTTTTAATTCAGCCAATTTGGTATAATAGAACTCTGGATTTTCAGAATAAAACTCAACACCAGAGGCTATAAGTTCTGTGACTTCACGAGAGATTTGTTCAACTTTAGAAACTTCTGAAGATTCAATTGTCACCATTTGAGATAAGCTATATCCAGTTAGAACAGATCCAATAATGTCACCGTCTGAATTTCTAACATCGTCGTAGTTCTTATTTATTTCCATTGCAGAAAAAACAATTTCACTTTCTTGAATTCCTTTCCCTGTCAAATAGTTTTTAATGGTGTTGCGATCAGATTCTAACGCAGCAGAAGCCGCAGCCAAATCGATACTTGTTTTGGAAAATGAACCGCGCCAAACGATTAAATCTGAATCGAAATTGCGACTACCCATTCCAGTTACATGAATAACATTCTCTTTTCCATTGCGATTGCCATAACCCTTCATAAAAACATAAGCAGAAAAGATTACGCAAATTCCGATAGCAAAGGATGCAAATACTCGTTCGTTTAAAATATTTTTCATGATTCGAATGTAATCAAAAAAAAGAGGAGAAATCTCTTTCACCTCTTTTTAATAGTATAAGATTTTTACTCACAATTAAGTGGATAGTAGTACTGGTAGGCTGGAGGGTTCGGTGTGTAACCGACCTTAACAATATAAAAACCAATTTTCGTAATAGAAGATTCAGCAGGTATAGGCATGAAATCTTCAGGAATAAATGTTATTCTGAATTTACCTGGAGCAATTTCAGTCATATTCAATGATGGAGTTGAAGTAACGTTGGCTACAGGCACCACATCGAAGAAAGTAAATGTTCCAGTGAAGGCACGAAGGAAAATATAGCATTCATCTGCTCCCAAGTTTTGAAGATTTACATCTGT
>JBILTF010000096.1:0-7601 GCA_044371675.1 Flavobacteriales bacterium | reverse complement strand
GCATCCACACGTTTGTTCAAACCGCGAGTTCCTGAAAGCGATAAGTTTAATCTCAATTTGTCTCCTAAACGGAATTCAGGATTCACACGAGCAGAGATACGCTTGTAACTGTTTCCCAATAAGAAACTCTGATTGTCGTCATAACCAACAGAGAAATACACGCTATGCTTCTTACCGCCATAACGTGCAGAGAAGTTTGTTCCATATTTATTTCCGCGACCAACTGTTTGGTTCACCCAATCTGTATCGGTTTGCCCGGCTTTTAAATAAGCCGCTTTTCGCGTTGCAGCATCATCTGTAGCTGAAGTCATATTCGGTAACCAGACATAACCAGTTCCACCGTCGTTTTCCCATGCCTCTTGACGAATACGTAAATACTGGTCCGTGTTCAACATGTTCGGACGTGAAGCAGGAGTAGAGATACCGGCATTCAAACCGTAGTCGAATTTCCATCCTTTTTCTTTCGCACGTTTCGTAGTAATAATGATTACACCGTTTGCAGCGCGAGAACCATATTCACCTGCAGCAGCTGCATCTTTACGAACTTCTACCTTTTCAATGTCATTCGGATTAATTGTAGCCAGTGGGTTGTTGTTCAACGCACCACTGTTTCCTCGCAAGAAATAATCTTGTGTCATTGGAATACCATCGATGATATACAAAGGGTCACCACCTGCAGAAACAGAAGCTGTTCCACGAATACGAATCAAGGAACCCGCACCTGCGATACCTGATCCTTGTGAAACTTGAAGACCTGCAGCTTGACCTTGGAGGGCGGCTTCAAAACTAGGTGTGCGTATCGCGCTAATGTCTTTACCGCTAATTTTTGCAATGGATCCAGTACTTGGACGGTTGCGCTCAACACCGTATCCGATAATTTCAATATTATCTAAGGTCAGTGTGCCTGAGTTTAATTTGAAGTTTTGCTTAACGTCCGCATTCCCAACAGTAATGGACTTCGTTATCGTCTCAAAATTTAGGGCTTTAACTTCTATTTCAAAAGTTCCTGCGCCTGTTGTTAAAGAATAGTTTCCAATTTGGTTGCTAGCTGTCCCGTTAGAAGTTCCCTTTACTAAGACGAAAGCTCCCGGGATAGGGCGATTGTCCTCATCTGTAACCACGCCGCTTATCGATTGTCCCCATGAAACAATCGAAAACATAGCTATAAACGTTGTAAGAATACTAGTTCTATAGAATTTAGACATATTAAAAATGAATTTGTTTTGGTTTAAGTATTGCTAATATAAATCGTTTTCACTTCGTGTCCAACATACACTTACTCGTTGTTGGTAAATCTTATTTTATGGATTCCAAATGAACGGAGCCGATTCTCTTCTTCCTTCAGTTTCGACTGAAATAATATAAGAACCTACTGAAATATTCTCTTCCGCCAAATTCCATTCAGATTTATTAATTCCAGAAACACCTTGGGTGCTGAAGGAAGTCACCACTCGTCCTGTTAAATCGCGAAGCACGATTTGAACTTTCGCAGCTTGACTCAAGCTGTAGGCTATATTAACGCTGTGACTCGATGGATTCGGCCAAATCATAAACGTTGATTTTGCAAATGACATGACTTCCGATAAAGATGTATTCAAGTCCGGAACTGCCAATTGATAATCTGTATAAACATGATATTCTCCTGGTTCAAAAAAGAAGGTGGCACCTAAATCAGTCACCTGAAATGAGTTTCCAGTGAAGTAGTCATACCAAGTTCCTGTATGCTGAAATCCGGGTGTCATATTCAATGAAGTTGTTTGGAAATTTCCAACAACAACTGCATTATTTGTTCCATTCAAATGAATGCGCTTACCGAATCCACCTAGATCAATATTGAAGTTAGTCGTTGAAAAAACGGGCTCATTCTTTTTCAAATTGTTCAACGCAGCAGTAACCTTGTAAAGGTGCTTTCTATTCTGATTGTCCCAATAATCCCATCTTACAGGCTTCGCAGAAGTTCTGCAATCCGTATTAATTGTAACTCCGTCTGAACAAGTATTAATACTATAATCATAGCCGAGTTCTCCAAATTGCCATATCATCTTAGGACCAGGAATTGGAATCAATAAACAATGTGCTAATTCTTGTCTTTTTAATGCAATGTTCAAATTTGTAATATCATAAGATCCACTGCTAGCGCCGTATAGCAGATCTTTATACATCATGCGCTCTTCGTCATGACTTTCCGCATAGGTTACCAAGTGAGCATTGTTCCAGCCTCTGTTCTGATAACTTCCCCATGAAAAATTGGAAGAATAACCCATTGAACCTTCCATATACTCATGATTCAAATTTCCCCACAACATCATTCCGTTATTACTTAAAACAGTTTCCTCGCTGTTATCTGCAAAGTGCTCCATTATTCCATAAGAACCGGGCTTAACTGTTTGCATATGGTTGTAATAATCCGTCAAAATATTTATTCGACTTTGATCATATGCACCCCAAGCACCGATATTTCCCAGCGTGTAGTTTTGGGTAAATCCTTTAGATAAATCGAAGCGATAGCCATCGATGTGATAATTCTCCAACCAATATGCTATTACACGTTTAGTGAAATTTTTAGTTTGAAGACTTTCGTGATTGAAATCATATCCAACGTTGAAGTCATGTTTCGGAGTTGGGTTGAACCAAGGATTATTTGCTGTTGGCTGTCCATATTGTCCAGCACTTGCATCGAAGTACATGCGCACCATTGGATTCTGACCGAAACTGTGATTCAAAGCAATATCCATGATTACAGCGATTCCGCGATTGTGAGCTTCATTTACAAAAGTTTTCAAAGCTTCAGCACTTCCATAGGCTTTATCCGGAGCAAAATAGAAAGATGGATTATAACCCCAGCTATCGTTTCCTTCAAATTCATTAATTGGCATCAGTTGAATGGCAGTAACTCCTAATGCTTCCAAATAATCCAAGGAATCAGTCAATGAAGAATAGGTTCTGTCTGAAATAAAATCGCGAACCAACAATTCATAAACAACCAATTTCGTTTTTGCAGGACGAACGAAACTTTGATCTGTCCAGTTGAAAACTGGCGCGTCTGTTCTAAATACAGAAACTGGCTCAGAGGTCAATCCACTCGGATAGTCAATTAAGTTAGGGTAAGTTGTTTCCGCAATCCAACCATCATTCCAACCGTCCAAAATCTTGTCTGCATAGACATCGGCCACACGCATTCCTTCCATATCTACATAGTATTGAAAACGGTACTCAGTGCCTGGAGATAAATTCGGGACATCTAACCAATAGGTATTGCCATCTGGAGTCTGATTCATCAGATAACTTAAATCCAATTGCCAGTTGTTGAAATCACCAATAACAAAAACGAAATCTTTGTTTGGAGCATACAATTGCAAGCGAACGCCTGAGTTCGAAGTGATGTTTATTCCGTCAATAGTTCCGGCAGGAGCAGAAGCCATATTAATAGGAGGAAGAATAATAACGACCTTCTCATCGGTTATGGTAGTACCCGCATTAACAGCGGACATGGTAATGTTGTATTCGCCGGCAGCGGCTTGACTAAAGTTGTAATTCAAAGATGTAACTCCTGTTCCAGAGGCAACCTGACTCCCATTTACAGAAATAGTGATGTCTGATGCTAGGGAAGAATTTGCAGTTACAGGAACGACTTGATTGGCATTCACAATTTGTGATTCTAAAATAGGTAGAGAAAACGAAGCATTTAATCCGGCTGGGTAAATATTCAGATAAATATCACTGCCGTCAGCATTTCGTCCTGTCACAGATCCGTTTTGAGTTCTAAAAACAAACACTAGTTTTGAAACAATCTCGCCAGCATTGAGATTGTAAAATAGTTCTGGATTTAGAACTAATTGATGAAGATTATTTCCAAGTGGAGTTAGCGCAACAGTTGAAGGCTCTTGCCAAGTTGGATTTATAGTATGCATCCATGTTGTGGGAGTCGGAGATAAATTTGTAATTACGCCAGTGTAAGCATAGATTTGGTTCACTCCAGATAGGCCTCCATCACCAGATGTTGCATCGTATAATATTGTTATTTGGTCCGTCTGAGTAGGAAATGCAGGCGTTGAAGTTAAAATCTGTGCATCAACGCGGAATGTTAAAAATGAAAATAATAAAAGGAAAAAGAATAGTCTTTTTTGATTCATAAGTCAGGCAGTTAGTTCTTCAAATATAGGAAAGTGTACTTAGTACACAACCGCGGATGATATTTTTCAGGGAAATTGATGTTTCTTTGCTGCTCAAATAAAGCTTATGCAACTTCTAGACGGATTAGCACTTTCCAAAACAATTAAATTAGAGATCAAGCAAATTGTTTCTGACAGGGTGTCGCAAGGTTTTAAACGCCCGCATTTGACCGCTGTTTTAATTGGAGAAAATGGCGCAAGTGTTACTTACGTGAATGCCAAAGTGAAGTCTTGCGAGGAAGTTGGTTTCGATTCTACGTTAGTTCAATTGAAAGAAGATTGCACAGAGGAAGAAGTTATTCAAACCATTCAATCATTAAACTTGAATGAATCTGTTGACGGTTATATCATTCAACTTCCATTGCCCAAACACATTAACGAAAAAAAAGTGTTAATGGCAGTAGCTCCGAATAAAGATGTAGACGGATTTCATCCGGAATCAGTTGGAAAGATGGTGCTAAACCTTCCAACATTTCTTCCAGCAACTCCAATGGGAATTATTACGTTGTTGGAAAGAAATAACATTCCAACTGTCGGAAAACATGCTGTTGTATTAGGAAGATCTCATATCGTTGGACTTCCAGTTTCGGTGCTGCTTCAGCGCAATCATCCTTTTGGAAATTGCACCGTAACTCTCTGCCACAGCAAAACCACAAACATCGAGGAGATTTGTCAATCTGCTGACATAATCATCGCAGCAATAGGCCAACCTGAATTCTTAAAAGGAGACATGGTAAAAGAAGGAGCAGTGGTTGTAGATGTTGGAATTACGCGTGTTGCAGATGCTAGTAAGAAAAGCGGAATTAAACTTTTAGGCGATGTGGCCTTTGATGAGGTTGCTCCGAAATGTAGCTTCATCACACCTGTTCCAGGTGGAGTAGGACCAATGACCATTGTGTCCTTGATGCAAAACACTTTATTGGCCGCGGAAGGTAAGCGCGCTATATAATTCCACGGCTTGCTTTGCTTCGAGAACGTCGTGCACCCGCAAAATAGATGCGCCTCGATCCAATGCGAAGGCATGAAGGACAGTAGATCCATTCAAACTTTCTTCAGCCGTCGTATTCAATGTTTGTTGAATCATCTTTTTTCTTGAAACTCCCGCCAATACCGGATATCCGAATTTTGTAAATCGATCCAAGTTTTGAAGTAAATCGAAATTATGCTCCTTATTTTTCGCGAAACCGAAACCTAGATCTAACACGATTTTAGAAATTCCAAGCTGATTTAATTCTTCAATTTCCATTTTGAAATAGTTATAAACTTCTTCAACCACATTTTCATACTGAGCCAATGATTTCATGTTGGAAGAATCACCCCGTGAATGCATGAGCACATAGGTGCATTTTTTTTCAGCAGCCACATTCCATAATTTAGAATCCATTCTTCCACCCGACACATCGTTTATCCATTGCGCTCCTTCTAATATACATGCGGAAGCCACTTCACTATAAAACGTATCGATACTTATTGTTAAGGAAGGAAATTCATTTCGAATGGAAATTAATGCAGGTAACACGCGATTTAGTTCTTCTTCCGCAGAGATATAAACGGCACCAGGACGAGTCGATTGCCCACCCAAATCCAAAATATCCATTCCTTCGGAAATCATTTTTTCAACCCGAACTAAAATATCTTTTTCAGAAATAGAGCGACTTCCAGCATAAAAAGAATCTGGAGTAACATTCAAAATTCCCATTACCAAGGGAAGTGTGCGAGTAGAATTCATTTCAAGATGTATCTTTGAAACGCAAAGATGAGCATTTTCATCGCAATTGTATTTCGAATCATGAGCGCAACAAAAGATACTTCAGCACAATACGATCAGGCCATTCAAAAATGTGTCGACCTCTTCAAAAAGAAAACGCACGATTACGGAACGGCATGGAGAATTCTTCGTCCTTCTAGCTTAACCGATCAAATTTTCATCAAAGCGCAACGCATTCGTACCATTGAAGAAAAGGGCGAAAGCAAAGTGGGTGAGGGGATTGAAGATGAGTTTGTAGGCATCATTAATTACAGCTTAATGGCTCTTATTCAGTTGGAATTACCATCAAATGCTCCACTAGAACTTCAAGCTGAAAATGCAATTGCTTTGTATACAGAGCAAGCACAAATCACAAAAGAATTAATGTTGAATAAGAATCACGATTACGGTGAAGCATGGCGCGACATGCGCGTTTCTTCGTTCACGGATTTGATTCTCATGAAGATTTTACGCATCAAACAGATTGAAGACAACTCAGGCAAAACGCTTGTTTCCGAAGGAATCGATAGCGGATTTCGCGACATGATTAATTATGCTGTTTTTGCTTTGATACAGATGTCTGAACAATAGTATCAACCGGTGTTTTCAATTGCCTGTTGAAAACTACCAACCATTGTGAATTTCCAAAGTTATTCTGCGTATTACTTTCGATGTCTGATTTAGAATAGACGAGATGGCTCAAGAAGTTAAATACACAGAAGACAACATTAAATCCCTCGAGTGGTACGAACACATTCGTCTGCGCCCGGGGATGTACATAGGTAAACTAGGTGATGGTACTACCGCCGACGACGGTATCTATGTTTTGTTGAAGGAAATTATGGACAACTCCATTGACGAATTTGTTATGGGGAATGGAAAGAATGTTGAAATTGTAATTAAAGACGGAACCGTTACCGTTCGCGATTATGGAAGAGGTATTCCTCTTGGAAAAGTGATCGATTGCGTTTCGAAGATTAATACCGGAGGAAAGTATGATTCTCGAGCATTCAAAAAATCGGTTGGACTAAACGGTGTCGGTACAAAAGCAGTTAACGCACTCAGTTCTTTCTTCCGCGTTGAATCTTTTCGCGAAGGCGAAATGAAAGCTGCAGAATTCGGTAAAGGAGAAATAACACAAGATTTTAAGATTGCTAAATCAACCGAGAAGAACGGAACACTCATGTCGTTCATTCCCGATGAAAGCATTTTCGTAAATTATCAATATCGTTCGCAACACATCGAACGATTACTTTGGAATTACTGCTATCTGAATGCTGGACTAACGATCAATTTTAACGGGCAGAAATTCAAATCGGAAAATGGTCTACGTGATTTGCTCGCAGCCAACATGACCGAGGATCCGCTTTACAATGCCATTCACATTAAAAGTGATGACATTGAAGTGGCCATCACTCACACGAATTCATATGGAGAAGAATATTACAGTTTCGTAAACGGACAATACACAACGCAGGGTGGAACACACCAAGCGGCCTTTCGCGAGGCATATGTAAAAGTCATTCGCGACTTCTTCAAAAAAGATTACGAAGCAGTCGATGTTCGCTCGGGAATTGTTGCGGCTGTGGCTATAAAAGTCATTGAACCGGTTTTCGAATCGCAGACTAAAACCAAATTAGGATCTAATGAAATAGAGCCTAACGGAAAAAGCGTTAAGGCGT
>JBILTF010000095.1:0-7656 GCA_044371675.1 Flavobacteriales bacterium | reverse complement strand
ATGCCGGATGCTTTTCACGAAGTCCGCCCAACTTGTTGAATTGGTCGTGTCCAACACGCGACTCAATCATATCTGCAATGAAGAACAATCCAACTGCAATGGCTCCGTGAGAAACCATTTCAATCAATGCGCCTTCATAAGCGGTATTTCCATTTGCTAAAATTCCAAGCGCAATCATGCCCACGTGAGCAATAGAAGAATACGCAATTAATAGTTTGAAGCTGGTCTGGTCCAACGCTATGAATGAAGCGTAGATGATGCTAATCACGCACAACCACATGGCCCAGTCTGCATTCTCTGCTCCCGCAGGAACCATAGGCATGGTAATGCGAAGCAATCCGTAAGTGGCCATCTTCAACATAACTGCTGCAAGCAACATGGTACCTGCTGTAGGCGCTGCCTTGTAGGTGTTCGGCTGCCATGTGTGAAAAGGGAAGATTGGAATTTTCACTGCGAAGGCAATGAAGAATCCTGCGAATACCCACACTTGTTCGTGCTGAGAAAGTTTCGATCCAGCGGCAATCATGTCTGAGATTAAGAAGCTGTCTGCGAACTGACGAACATACAACAACGAGAACAACATGAACAACGAAGCGAAGAGTGTGTAGACGAAGAACTTCAACACAATTTTGCTTTTGTTTTCAGCGGTGCTCCATTGTAGAATAATGAAGTAAATCGGCACCAATGCTGCTTCGTAACAGATGTAGAACAAAAACGAATCATTCGCTAAAAACGCACCCATCATAGCAGAAGACATGAAGAGAATTAATGAAAGGAATGTCGAAGCATTGCGCATTTCATGTCTGCTAGCCACATGAACAATGAATGGAAGAAGGCATGCATTCAACATAACCAACAAGATGCTGGTTGCATTCAACGAAAGTGCGAAGTGTGCGCCAAGCGGAGCAATGTTTCCACCATCGAATTCAAGCATTTCTGTTTTTCCGTATGAAACGGCAACAGCGGCACCAATGGCAAGAGCTGCATTGATTAAAGAACCGGCCCATGCAAACTTCTTCGATAAATCAGATGATAGGAACATCATCAGTCCGAAGAATGCGGGTATAAGAAGTAGTGCGAGGGTTAACATAGGTGCTTATGCTTTAAAAATCAAAATCAATAAAATAATCAATCCAATCATGAAGGTGAGCAAATAGCCCGCAATGTGTCCGCCGTGCAATCTTCTTGCAAGCGACCCAACTCCTTCAGCGGCAGTTCCAGCAGCGTTCACAATGCCGTCTATGATCTTCCATTCAACAACAGTAGAAAATGCGTGTCCAATAGCGTTTGCTGGTTTCTTAAACATCGCTTCGTACAACTCATCGAATCCGTATTTCTTATTCAGAAGTTTGTGAATAGGAGAAGTGATTTCGTTGTCTTCTAAAACTGGAGTGGCTTTCGCAATGTAGATGTTGTGTGCTACGTAAATCATAACCGCTGCAATTCCCATTGTAGCTAACGCCAAGATAATTTCAACCGTAACCGACATGTCACCAACAGCTACGAGAACAGGTCCTTCAAGGAAATGATCTAAAGCATGTGGGAAATGAATTGCGTGTCCCATTGCGTGAGGGAATCCAATGAATCCACCAACGATTGAAAGAACAGCCAATACCCAAAGAGGAATGGTCATAGAAGCTGGAGATTCATGCAAGTGATGCTCCTGATCGTGCGTTCCTCTGAACTTTCCGTGGAAGGTTAAGTAGTACATGCGGAACATGTAGAACGCTGTGCATGCTGAAGCAATCACCAACAAGATAAATACAGGCATGTTGTGTTCCATGGCATGCGCCAAGATTTGATCTTTCGAGAAGAAACCAGCGAATGGGAAAATACCTGCGATAGCGAGTGTTCCGATTAAGAAAGTCTTTTGTGTTGTTGGCATGTATTTCTTCAATCCACCCATTCTGCGAATGTCTTGCTCTCCGCCCATCCCGTGAATAACAGAACCTGAACCCAAGAACAACAACGCTTTGAAGAACGCGTGTGTAATTACGTGGAATACTGCAATGCTGTGCGCTCCCATTCCCAGCGCTACGAACATGAATCCCAATTGAGAAACAGTAGAGTAGGCCAATACTTTCTTAATGTCGTTTTGCGTAAGCGCAATGGTTGCTCCTATTAAGGCAGTGATGAGTCCAACGAACATAACTAGGTTAGACGCGGTGTGACTCATTTCGAACAAGTCTCCGTTACGCGCTACAAGGTAGATACCTGCAGTAACCATGGTTGCAGCGTGGATCAATGCAGACACAGGAGTAGGACCGGCCATTGCATCGGGTAACCATGTATGCAAAGGAAACTGTGCGCTTTTACCCATAGCCCCAATAAATAAGAAGATGGCGATGGTCGTTAGCATTGAAGGAGACAAGGAAGCAATTTTTCCGTGGTTGAATAATTCAACATAGTTCAATGTTCCGGTGTTACTGAAGATTAAAATCATAGCGACAATTAATCCAAGGTCACCCACACGATTCATAATGAAAGCTTTCTTAGCAGCTTCGTTGTTCGCGTGTTCTTTGTACCAGAATCCGATAAGCATGAATGAGCAAACACCCACGCCTTCCCATCCAACGAACAACGTCACAAGACTGTCGCCAAGAACAAGAATCAACATGAAGAAAACGAATAGGTTCAAATACGCGAAGAAGCGATTGAATCCTTCGTCGTGACTCATATACCCAGAAGAATAAATATGAATAAGGAAACCAACTCCGGTAATGAATAGGAGGTAAGTGGAAGAAAGTGAATCGACTAAGAATGCGAAGTCAATGTGAAGACTTCCAGCATGAATCCATTCGAACACTTTCACGGTAACCGCGTGGTGTGAATGAAGCTGACTGTTGAAGACAATTAACGATACAACGAACGAAGCGAAGATGGCTCCAGAACCAATGATGGTAGTGAGTTGCTTCGAAGTGTTTTTCCCAAAGAAGACTTGATAAAGAAATCCAACAAGTGGGAAAAGAGGTACGAGAGTAATTAATTTTTCCATGGTTTATCCCTTCAAGTTGTTTAACGCGTCAGTGTCTGTCGTGCGCAAGTTGCGGTAAAGCATCATTAAGATGGCCAATCCAACAGCAACTTCTGCAGCGGCAACCACCATAATGAAAAATACGAATACTTGTCCTGATGTGTCGCCGTGCACTTTTGAAAAAGCTACGAGTGCAATGTTCACCGCATTTAGCATAAGCTCAATGCACATGAACATAAGAATTGCGTTTCTGCGAAGCAGAACACCAAAAACACCTAGAGCAAATAAGGTAGTGCTTAGCCACAAATAATGCTGTATGGTAATGTTCGGAAGGATTTCCATAATTACGATTTTGAGGTTTCTTTTTTAGATAGATAAACGGCTCCAACCATTGCTGCTAGGAACAGCACTGAAGCCAATTCGAATGGCAACAGGTAGTCTTTGTATAACACTTTTCCTAGGTTTTGAACCAATCCGGCATCGCCCGCCATGGGTGCTTTGCCCATGGTGTATGTAGATTTCGAAATGAGTGAAACCAAGATGAGCATGATGCTGCACGCAGAAACAACTGCGGCAATCTTCACCCAATTTTTGGTTTTCTCTTCCTGCTCTTCATTCAAATTCAACATCATGATCACGTATAAGAAGAGTACCATAATGGCTCCGGCGTAAACAATGATGTGAACGGCTGCAAGGAATTGCGCATTCATTAAAAAGTAATGCCCCGCAATGCTGAAGAACGTTACAATTAAATAGAGAACGCTGTATACTGGATTCTTGCTTAGGATCACAGCGAGTGCGCTGAAGATGGCCAAGAATGACAGAAAGTAAAAAGCAATTTCAGTTAAGCTCATTGTTTTAAACGGTCTTGAAAGGTTTGATTATGCGCGTGTTTTTTATCTTGTTTGAAAGACAATACATCGGGTGTTTGACGCTTCGTAACATCAACACGTTCTTCGAGGCCTTCCACCAATTTGTCTTTTCCAAACACTTCTTCTCCGCGAGTGAATGAGCTTGGAACAATACGATCGGTAAGGAAGATGGCTTCTTTCGGACAAGCTTCTTCACACAATCCGCAGAAGATGCAACGAAGCATATTGATCTCGTAAATCTTCGCATACTTCTCTTCGCGGAATAATTTTTCTTCTCCTTTTTCGCGCTCTCCTGCTTCCATGGTAATGGCTTCAGCCGGACAAGCGACAGCGCAGAGTCCGCATGCCGTGCAGCGTTCAGCACCTGCTTCGTCGCGCTTCAACACGTGTTGACCGCGATAAACAGGAGCAATTTCTCTGGTTTCTTCAGGGTATTTAATGGTTGCCTTACGCTTAAATAAGTGGCTAAGCGTGATTGCCATGCCTTTGAAGATTGCAGGCAAGTACATGCTCTCCATTAAGGTTAGTTCCTTCTTGGCAACAACTTTCGAACGGTTTGTTAAATTCATGGTGTTGTTGGTTTACAGTTTTCCCGTGAAATACATCACAAGTCCAGTAATAAAAATGTTGAATATAGCGAGTGGCAATAACACCTTCCATCCGAGGTTCATCAGTTGGTCATAACGGAAGCGAGGAAGCGTCCAACGAACCCACATGAAGACAAAGATGAAGATTAAAATCTTTCCAAGGAATACGGCAGTTTGAATGGCAGAAAGCAGATTTCCTTCCAGTCCTAATTCATGTTGAAATGGGAAGTTGTATCCTCCGAAGTACAAGGAAGCCATCACTGCTGAAGAGATGAACATGTTAATGTATTCAGCGAAAAGGAAGAAGCCTAATTTCATAGAGCTGTACTCGGTGTGGAAACCACCGACCAATTCCGATTCACTTTCTGGTAAGTCGAACGGCGCACGGTTTGTCTCAGCGAAGGCACAGATTAAGAAGATCAAAAATCCAAGCGGCTGATAAACGATGTAAGCGTAATCGGCATCTTGTTGTGCAACAATTTCACCCAAGTTCAAAGTTCCGGTTAGCATAACCAACGCGATAAGCGCAAGACCCATGGCTACTTCGTACGAAATCATTTGTGAAGAAGCACGAAGGGCACCGAGTAATGCGAACTTGTTGTTCGAACTCCATCCGCCAATCATGATTCCGTAAACGCCAATCGAGACAACCCCGAGCATATACAAAAGTCCGATGTTGATGTCGGCGATTTGCATTGGGAAAAACGTTCCGTCAATAGTGAATCCGGCACCCCAAGGAATAACCGCTCCGGTCATACATGCGGTAAGCATGAAAAATGATGGGCCTAAAATGAACAACCATTTATTTGAATGGGTTGGAATCATTTCTTCTTTGAAAAGCATTTTCAATCCGTCTGCAATCGGTTGCAACAATCCGAATGGTCCCGCACGATCTGGTCCTACGCGGTCTTGCAACCAAGAAGCCAGTTTACGTTCTCCCCAGGTCATGTATGCTGCAGCGCCAAGCGTTACAACAAACACGATTGCGCAAAGAATAATTTTATAGATAATAATCTGATCCATAGTCTTTATTTTTCTTCGTTGTTAGGATCAAGCGCTCCTGTTCCAAGATTTACTTTGTCGCCGTGCGGCAATGATTCGCGTTGGCGATCGATTGAGGCTTTCAACATGCGAAGGTTTTCATAGTGGTTCGCACTGATAACAGAGTGACGGTCAACTTTCGTTGGTCCCTCAATAACCCAGTCGCTGGTTTTCTTGTGATCGAAGCGACAGCTGTTACAGATCCATTCTTCAGCTTCTCCGTAGGTGTCTTTGCGAGCGGTAACGCGAGCAACATCTTCACCTTTGTACCACAAGCGAACTTTTCCAGTGCACGTTGGACAATCGCGGTGCGCGTCTACCGGCTTGGTATACCACACACGGCTTTTGAAACGGAAGGTCTTGTCGGTCAAGGCTCCAACTGGACAAACATCGATTACGTTTCCAGAGAAATCGTTGTCAAGGGCTTGTTCAATGTAAGTTGAAATCTCCGCTGCATCGCCACGGTTAATTACTCCGTGAACACGTCCGTCTGTAATTTGCTCGGCAACTTTCACACAACGGAAGCACATAATGCAGCGCGTCATGTGTAACTGAATTTTCTCTCCAATATCAATCTTCTCGAATTCTCTTCTTGGGAATTCGTAACGCGTTTCTGCTTTTCCGTGTTCGTAGGCTAAATCTTGAAGATGACATTCTCCCGCTTGGTCGCAAACTGGGCAATCCAATGGGTGATTCAACAATAACATTTCAACCACACCTGCACGTGCTTCTAAAACTTCTGGTGAAGTAATGTTAAGCACTTCCATGCCATCCATAACAGTAGTTCTGCATGAAGCAACAGGCTTAGGCATTGGACGAGGGTCTTTTTCAGAACCCTTCGAAACCTTCACCAAACAAGTACGGCAGTATCCACCGCTTGTTTTCAATTTTGAATAATAACACATCGCTGGCGGAACAATGTCTCCACCAATCATGCGTGCAGCCTGAAGAATGGTTGTGCCATCTGGCACTTCAATTTCAATTCCGTCTATGGTAACTTTAGCCATAATAGTAGTTCTTCAATTAGTTAATGGGAGCAGTAAGGTTGTTCAGTCTGTAGTAGTGCTTCACGTCGTTTACGTGCTCGCCGTTGCGAATGAAATCTTCGAATTCTTTTCTGAAATGACGAATGGCAGCAGCAACAGGCCATGCAGCCGCTTCACCCAATGGACAAATGGTTTTTCCTTCAATCTTTGATTGAATGTCCCACAGCAAATCAACGTCTGCCAATGTTCCGTGTCCGTGAAGAATTTTGTGAAGGATCTTTTCCATCCATCCTGTTCCTTCACGACAAGGGCTGCATTGTCCGCAACTTTCGTGGTGATAGAAACGAGCGAAGGTGTATAGATTTTTTACAATGCTGGTGTCTTCGTCCATAACAATGAATCCGCCTGAACCCAACATGGTTCCAGTTGCAAATCCGCCATCGCCAAGACTTTCGTAAGACATTAAGCGGGGCTCACCTGCAGCGGTTTTCAAGATTAATTCGGTTGGAAGAATCGGAACAGAAGATCCACCGGCAACCACCGCTTTCAATTTTTTTCCGTTGCGAATTCCACCGCAGTACTCATCTGAATAGATAAACTCTTCAACAGGAACTCCCAATTCAATTTCGTATACGCCTGGCTTGTTAATGTGTCCAGATGCAGAAATTAATTTCGTTCCCTTACTGTTTCCAACTCCAACAGCAGCGTATGCTGCTCCGCCTTCATTCACAATAGGAACAACTGCAGCAATGGTTTCAACGTTGTTTACAACGGTTGGACAACCGTACAAACCAGCGATTGCTGGGAACGGTGGTTTAATGCGAGGATTTCCTCTTTTTCCTTCAAGTGATTCAAGTAACGCAGTCTCTTCTCCGCAGATGTAAGCACCTGCTCCGATTTGAACATGCAAGTCTAAATCGAATCCTGAATTTAAAATATTCTTTCCAAGAAGTCCAGCAGCGTAGGCTTCTTCAATGGCTTGTTCTAAAATGCGAGCAACATAGAAATACTCTCCACGAATGTAGATGTATGAAGTCTTTGCTCCGAGCGCGTAGCTCGATAAGATCATTCCTTCAATTAACAAGTGAGGAATGCGTTCCATTAGGTAACGGTCTTTGAACGTTCCCGGCTCAGATTCGTCGGCGTTACACACAACGTATCTTGGAACACCTTCTGGTTTCGCAAGGAAACTCCAT
>JBILTF010000137.1:0-7670 GCA_044371675.1 Flavobacteriales bacterium | reverse complement strand
CGCGAAGTGGTCTGCTTAGTTTTTCGAAAACGGATGAGGTATCACTCAATGATTTGAACCATTTATTGAGAAATGAAATTGCACGAGTTTCGGCGTGTTCCGTATTATTTTCAAGATCGTTCAGCAAGATGTTTCGTTCTTCAACGAGACTTAAAAGAACGCCGCCCATTAACTTCCGGTATGCCGCAACATCGGCGTGGTGAGAGGCTTCAGTTATGTTGTCAATGTTCTGAATGAAAACGCACTCTCCTTTAAGCTCTTGTAAATTTTTAAGCAAAGCGCCGTGCCCAGCCGGTCGAAGGAAAATTTCGCCTGTTTCAAGAAGTACTGGAAGGTTATTTTTATCAAATACAGGAATGTGTGTTTCAGGATCTTGAGAACTAAATGAAATTTTTTGAATGGCATTGGGGTGTTTTTCAAAAAAAATATGGAAGATGTTTTCTATCAGTAAACGATGTTCGGCGGGAATGGTGAAATGAATTTCATGATTCCCATTTTGCTGCATGTAGTGCATGCTTTCAAAGCAATGTTCACCGAAAGCGGTACGTTCTTCTGCATAGGAATGAAAAGGAACAGCTCCTTTAGGAAGCGTTGCATATCCATTTTTGAAAAGAAAATTCAAAACGCGCGAGTATCTTTCTATCCCTGTTATTTCATCGTAATTCAATCCTTCTTTTTCAAAGTTGAGCCGAATGGAGTCGAAGAAGGGGAAGTCGCGTAAATGAAGAAAGAAAAATTCAGCTTCGTCGCTCGGGTTAAATAGATCAACACCACTTAAATTCGCGAACATACGAGTGGCTGCGCCTGAAGCAGGCACGAATTTTTCGACATTAATTCGATTGAAATTCTTTTCATACTTCTGAATAGCCTCTAACAGAAGAGACCCCTCAAGCTGAACAATCCCATCACCAACACCAACGTGCCGCACCAATTGCGCGGGCTGATTGGATTGCAGCAGGCGAAGCGCTAGTTCAATTTTATTTTTCATAGTGAAAAGAATGAACCAACAAACTTAAATAAAAAGAAAAGAAATTTATCCGAATAAAGTTTAAACATACTTTATAATGATGTTCATTTAAGAAATGCGAATAATAGGCAGGCATTGGCATAGAGGTTTTTAAACACCTGGATTTTAATCTTTCTATCTTTGCTAGAATTATGGAGAATAAGACTGTTTTAGTCACGGGAGGCTTGGGTTATATAGGCTCACACGCGGTTGTAGAATTGATATCTGCGGGATATTACCCTGTTATAGTAGATAATTTGGCGAACTCAACGCTAGGCCGATTGAGCAGTTTGGAAGATTTAACTGGGGTAAAAGTTTCATTTGAGCAGGTAGATTGCACAGATGCGGCGGAAATGCGCCGTGTTTTTTCAACCTATAAAATAAATTCTGTCATTCATTTCGCTGCATTTAAATCGGTAGAAGAATCTCAGAAAACCCCCGAAGCGTATATGCGGAACAACGTTGGTTCAACGAAAGTTTTGTTGCAATTGATGGAAGAGTTTTTGGTTGAACGATTTGTATTTTCTAGCTCGTGCACGGTTTATGGCACGCCGGAAATAAATCCGGTTAGCGAAAGCGCTCCCCGATTACCAGCGGCTTCCGTTTACGGCCAAACAAAACAAGATTGTGAAGATCTAATTTTTGAAGCGGCGAAGAGCGTCCCTTTTCAGTCAGTAGTATTGCGCTATTTCAATCCGGTTGGGGCTCATCCTTCTGCTAAAATTGGAGAGTCAACGAATGACGCGCCGACTAATTTAATTCCATTAGTGTGCGAGGTGGCAACAGGTAAGCGGGCGAAATTATTTGTCTTCGGGGAAGATTATGACACTCCCGACGGATCTTGTATTCGTGATTACATTCATGTGGTGGACTTGGCAAAGGCTCATGTGTTAGCCCTTAATCTTTCGAGAGAATTGAAATTAGAAATATTCAATTTAGGTGTCGGAAAGGGATATAGCGTGAAAGAAGTTGTAGATCGTTTTCAAAAGATAAATGGTGTTTTGTTGAATGTTGAAATAACAGGAAGAAGATCGGGTGATGTTCCTGCAATATGGGCTGTTCCTGATTATGCTGAAATGAAGCTGGGTTGGAAGTGCCATCTAACCATTGATGATGCGCTAGCTCACGCTTGGAATTGGACGAGAGCTCAGGTTAAATAAACCACTCGCCGCAAAGGATAACAAGGTTGCAAATCATTCCTAGAACGAATCCAGCGTATACTTGTTGGTGTGTGTGTGCGTTCAAACGAAGTCTCGAAAAGCCTGTTAATGCTGACATAAGTAAGCAGGCTATAATAATTATAGAAACATCTGCACGGTGAAGAATGCTCAGGCTTATAAGTGATCCGAATACGCCGCCTTGTCCGAGCATGTGAACGCTTATTTTCCAGAAGAAGTTTATTCCCAAAGAAAGCAGTAGCGAAACTATTACTGAAAGTATGAAAGAGAATACTTCGGTTGGAAGTGTTGGCCCATAAAATCGGAGAAGGGCATAAGAAAGAATGTAGTATAGAATTACCAGTAAATAAGGTGCCCAACGCTCTTTGCGATCATGTAGATCAATGGAAGAAACCATTTTGAATTTTATCATGATTAAAATACTCGCAGCAGGTGCGATAATATTTATTCCGAGCAATAAAAAAACGAAATAATCCGCTTCAGCGGGGGCAATGTAATAAGGGTCAATCCAACGCACCAAAAGGTAGATAACCATTGGCATCCCAAGCGGATGGAAAATCAACGAAAGAAATTTTGAAAACTTAAAAACAAACTTTTCTCTCATTACATTTCCTTTCTTAATCTAGCTACGGGGATGCCCAATTGCTCACGGTATTTAGCAACAGTTCTGCGCGCAATGTTGTATCCTTTTGAGTTGAGCAATTTACCTAATTTTTCATCAGTGAGTGGCTTCTTTTTCTCTTCAGCACCGATTGCGTCTTTTAGAATTTGCTTCACCTCACGAGAACTCACTTCTTCTCCTTCATCTGTTGAAAGGCTTTCTGCAAAAAAGTATTTCAACAAGTATGTGCCATAAGGCGTTTGAATGTACTTGCTGTTTGCCATGCGGCTAATGGTTGAAATATCCATGTTCACACGATCGGCAATGTCTTTCAGGATCATGGGTTTCAATTTGGTTTCGTCGCCGGAAAGAAAAAACTCGCGTTGCATGGCAAGGATGGCTTCCATGCAAATCATGAGTGTGTGGTTTCGCTGTTGAATAGCGTCTATAAACCACTTAGCACTCTCAATTTTTTGTTTTACAAACTGAAGAGCTTCCTTGGCTTTTTGATCTTTTGTTTTGAGCTTGGCGTAATGATCAAGCATGCCTTTGTACTCGCGACTAATTTTTAATTCCGGAGCATTTCTTGAATTTAATTGAAGACGCAATTCGTCGTTTTCTACTACCAACATAAAGTCGGGAGTTACGTGTTGAACAGTGCGGGTCGACTCTTGCATGCTATTTCCAGGCTTCGGATTGAGGTGCAAGATGAGTTCAATAGAAGGCTTTAACTCTTCATCAGAGATTCCGATTTTTTTCGAAATTTTATCATAGTGTTTTTTCGTGAATTCGTCGAAGTATTTTTGAATAATTACTTTTGCGAGTTCCACGGACGGAGAGTTTTTTTCTTGACGCTTTAATTGAATGAATAGGCACTCTCGTAGGTCTCGTGCACCAACACCGGCTGGATCTAGCTCTTGAATTTCTTTAAGAATTTCTTCCAATTCAGGCACGGAAGTTATAATGTTCATCGAAAACGAAAGATCATTAGCAACAGCTTGAAGTTCGCGTCTCAAATAGCCATTATCGTCTAGGTTGCCGATAAGATATTCGGCCAAGAGAAGTTGCTCTTCGTCAAAATCGCGTAACCCGATTTGCGCGTAAAGCAAGTCGTGAAAAGTCTTGCCGGCTCCAATTGGAATATCACGATCCTCTTGGTCTGCAGAGTTGTTATTTACACTTAATTTATAATCTGGAATATCATCATCCGAGAGATATTCTGAAAAGTCGAAGTCAACTTCTTGGTTGTCGTTTTCTTCTTCGTTATTGTCTTCGTCACGTTCGTTTTCTTCTTTCTCTTCTTCGCCCTCTTCTAATGCAGGATTACTTTCCATCTCCTCTTTGATGCGCTGTTCTAATTCCATGGTTGGAATTTGTAACATTTTCATCAACTGAATTTGTTGAGGAGAAAGTCTTTGTTGTTGTTTTAATTGAAAGCTTTGTTTTAACATAACGCTCCAAAATTAGTGGGAATGCCCCTTAAATTTGAAAAAAACGAAGAGAGATGCGCATGAATAATTTTTTAACGAAACAAAAAACATCGATTCTTATCATGAACGGTTTTATGCTAATATTTTTCAGCGCGCTATTCAGCTGCAGAGAAAATGGACCGGGCTGTATAGCAGCTCCAGAATGCAGAGGTGATACCGCCGTGCGATTTGCTGTTATAGGTGACTGGGGAATGTGGGGGCAAGGAGATCAATTGAAAGTGGCTAAAGCAATGGATAAGTTAGGTTCGGAATGCCCGTATGATTTTATTGTTAGCACAGGCGACAACTTTTATGATGCTGGAGTAGATTCCGTTGGAGATGTTTTATGGAATATGTCCTATGAATATGTTTACACAGGGCCGCAGTTGCAATGTCCATGGTACGTCGTTTTAGGAAATCACGATTATCGTGGAGCACCATCTGCTGAGATTGCCTACACCCCGCTAAGTGCTCGTTGGAGATTGCCTGCAAAATATTACAAGGAGCTATTTTCTTTTGGCAATGGTGAAACGCTTGATATTTTTTTTATGGACTCGAATCCTTATCAAAAGGATTTGCTTGCTGCCGGAAGCGCTTATCCGGAGCTGAACGCTTTAGATACGGTTTATCAGAACGGATGGATAGAAAACGGGCTGCGCAATTCTTCTGCAAATTGGAAACTGGTGATTGGACACCATCCGTTTTACACCTGTGGAATGCGAAAAAATGATCGGCAATATATGCGGAAGTTTGAGGGATTGTTCAACGAAACCCACGTCGATGCGTATTTCTGTGGCCATGAACACGATCTTCAGGTGCATAAGCCTGAGGGAAGTGTTACATATTTTGTATCTGGCGGCGGCGGAAGTAAACGTGCGATTCAAGCCCCCTTTGAATTCACTCATTTTGCAAAGTCTACTCTAGGCTTTATGGTTGTTGAAATCACCAATGGCATAATGACGGTCACGAGTTACAATGAAAACGGACAAGTTTTACATGTACAAAGCGTTGTTCATTAAGCCTTTCTAATTTATATTTGCCTTGAAGTGAAGGGCGAGGAGCAACCTGTTAGGTTTTTTTTACGTCTTTGCCTTACATCCTTTTAAAACCTATTGTTGTGAAAAAATATTTGCTTATCCTTTTGGCTTTTTTATTTGCTGCAGCAGCCAAAGCACAGCCGGGACCTACTAATTTTACCCTAAGCCCCATGCCTGTTAATGGGCAATATTCAGCGGGACAAGTTGTCACCATGTGTTTTACTATGCAGGGGTTTGGATATTGCGGAGGTGGTGAGTGGTTCGAGGGGTTTGATTTAAACTTAGGTCCCGGTTGGGCGAGTGTTGTCCCGGTTACTCCTCCGGCGAATTGTGGAGGAGCAGCTACGGGAGGACAATGGATTTGGCAAAACACCATTACAACTACCGCTACGCCGCCCGTAACTGCAGGACCTGGGTATTTTTTTGAAAATACTATTGATGGAAATTCGGCTAATGATTGGGGAGATATAGGACCACTAGGACCGCTAACACCACCACTAGGACAGGGAACTACTTGTGCGTGGACTTTTTGCGTCAATTTAACAGTTGATAATACCGTTAGCTCGGAAAACCTTTCGGTTTCAGTTTTGCCTGCAGGAGACGGGTATTATGGTAGTTGGATTGGAACTAGTTGTGACTTTGCAACCCCAACACCGGTATTGCCAACAACAACAACCATCATAGGAAATCCTATTTGTTCTGTTACAGCAACGAACACAAGCACAGGCACAAGTCTTTGCGCGGGTTCAGCAGTTACTTTAACGGCTTCAAACGCTTCTGGCGCAACTAACTATTCATGGACAGGACCTAATGGCTATACAGCAACAGGACAATCGGTGAATATTCCCGCTGCCCAAGTTTCAAACGTTGGCTTATATACGGTAACGGCTACTGGTCCTTCGGTAGCATGCTCAGGAACTACGACAGTTGCAGTTAATCCAAACCCGACAATTAATCCGACTGTTAGCAGCCCTGTTTGTGCTGGAAGTCCAATTACGCTCTGTTCCGGAGCCGCGGCCGCGGCTGTTGTTGCGTGGACAGGGCCAAATGGATATTCTCAATTCGTTTTCTCCGGAGCTTCTCCCTGCCTTACGATTACAGGCGCGACTGCAGCCATGGCAGGAAATTATCAAGTTACTGCTTTTCAGAACAACTGTCAGTCACAGCAGACATTGCTAGTAACGGTGAACCCATCGCCAACACTTGCCTCTATCGGCGGAACAGCTAGCACATGCGTAGGTTCAACGACCACGTTGACCAACACTACCTCAGGCGGTGTATGGACTTCGTCAGCGACCGCAGTAGCAACTGTTAACGCATCAACCGGTGTGGTAACAGGAGTAAGTGCAGGAACTTCAACAATCACTTATACTTACACCAACTCAAACGGATGTGTTCGTTCAGTAACCACTACAGTAACGATCAATGCGTTACCAACAGTAGCGGCTATTACTGGAACTACCTCAGTATGTGCAGGCGCAACAACAACATTGGCTAGCACGACAACAGGCGGTGTATGGTCTACAGCGAACACGGCTACGGCAACTGTTAACGCATCAACAGGTGTAGTAACAGGAGTAGCAGCAGGTACAACTACAATAACATACACAGTTACTAACGGTAACGGTTGTACATCATCAGTATCTAAATCAGTAACAGTGAACGCTATCCCGGTAGTAGCAGCCATCAGCGGCATTACCGAGGTGTGTGCAGGATCTGCCACTAGCTTAACCAGTGCAACCACTGGCGGTACTTGGTCATCGTCTAACACTGCAGTAGCGACTGTTAACGTATCAACCGGTGTGGTAACAGCAGTAGCAGCAGGTAACGTAACGATTACCTACACGGTAACCACCAACGGATGTACTTCTAACGCACAAGCAACGGTTAACGTGAATGCATTGCCAACACTTGCCTCTATCGGCGGAACAGCTAGCACATGCGTAGGTTCAACGACCACGTTGACCAACACTACCTCAGGCGGGGTATGGACTTCGTCAGCGACCGCAGTAGCAACTGTTAACACCATCACCGGAACGGTAACAGGAGTAAGTGCAGGAACTTCAACAATCACGTATACTTACACCAACTCAAACGGATGTGTTCGTTCAGTAACCACTACAGTAACGATCAATGCGTTACCAACAGTAGCGGCTATTACTGGAACTACCTCAGTATGTGCAGGCGCAACAACAACATTGGCTAGCACGACAACAGGCGGTGTATGGTCTACAGCGAACACGGCTACGGCCACTGTTAACGCATCAACAGGTGTAGTAACAGGAGTAGCAGCAGGTACAACTACAATAACATACACAGTTACTAACGGTAACGGTTGTACATCATCAGTATCTAAATCAGTAACAGTGAACGCTATCC
>JBILTF010000027.1:0-26154 GCA_044371675.1 Flavobacteriales bacterium | reverse complement strand
CCCAGCCCTGTAATGGTATCTCCGTGCGACATCCACACTTGTGAATTATCGGGAATGCCTTGAAATAAAACATGATTCGCTTGGTGACTAATTAAGTTCGCGCGACCGTATTCACGGTGCGTGCTGCGCTCAACTTTTCCTCCGTTCAGTTGCGCCATGAGTTGCGCTCCGTAACAAATTCCAAGCATTGGAAGATTCGGATTAATATCGAAAACTGCCGGAAGTGGCGCGCCTTCTTGATGAACGCTGAATGGACTTCCAGAAAGAATTACACCAACACAATTTTCTGGGATTGAAGTCACCTTGTTCCAAGGTTTAATTTCACAGTAAACGTTGTTTTCGCGCAAGCGACGTGCAATAAGTTGGGTGACTTGCGAACCGAAGTCGAGGATAAGAACTAATTGATGCATGCGCGCAAATTTACGATGTAAATTTGTTGTCATGGAAGAATTATTACCGTTGATGAACAACTACAAGTTAGTCTTGGGATCGGGCTCTCCGAGAAGGAAGGAATTGTTGGCTGGAATGGGACTCACATTTGAAGTTCGGGTTTCCGATGTAGACGAAAGCATTGATCCTTCTTGGCCTTTAACGGAAGTAGCACAGCGCTTAGCGGAAAGGAAGGCCGAGGCTTTGTTGGAAACAGCATCAGCCAACGAGTTGGTGATAACCGCAGACACCGTAGTTCAAGTTGAAGGGGCATTGTTGAATAAACCAGCAGATTTCGAGGAAGCACTAGGTATGCTGAAGCAATTGAGTGGAAGAAGTCATGAAGTGTACACGGGCGTGTGCCTTTCTACTTCCACCTGGAAACATTCGTTTACCGATTGCACGAAAGTGACCTTTGCAGAGATGAGTGAAGCAGAACTTCGTCATTACATTGAGCATTACAAACCCTTCGACAAAGCGGGAAGTTACGGGGCGCAGGATTTCATTGGTTTAGTTGGAATAGTGAATTTGGAAGGAAGTTATTTCAATGTCATGGGATTGCCTACGCACAGGGTCTATGCGGCGCTGAAGGAGCAGTTCGGGAAGGAATAGAAAAAAAATTTGAAATATAGGAATGTCGGTTTACATTTGCAATCCTCGTAAAAGAGGAACAGCCGTTAGGAAAGGTGGGTGAGTGGCTGAAACCAACAGTTTGCTAAACTGTCGTACGGGAAACTGTACCGGGGGTTCGAATCCCCCCTTTTCCGCGAAACTATGCCGACGTCATGTCGGCATTTTTTTATAACACTCATTCTTCTTCCGATTCTCCTATTCATTCTCATTCTGTTTCTCGTTCTTGATTTTAGAATGAGATAGAGAATGACAATCAGAATGAGTATTTTCTTAACCTCTCTTAACTTCTTTTAACTTTTTTAAAGAAGAACATCACAATCAAAGGCGAAAACAACAACTCGGCAAACAACGCTATGAATAGCGTAAGACTCACCAATAAGCCGATGTAATGCGTTCCTAAGAAGTCGCTGAAGATTAAGGTGAGGAAGCCGCCGCTAAGGATGAGTGTGGTGACAATCATCGCTTTTCCAGTGGTGAGGAAGGTGCGCTTTACAGCGTAGTTTACGCTTAATCCTTCACCCAACAAACTACGCACACGCGCTAAGAAATGTATAGTATCATCAACCGCAATTCCGAAGGCAATGTTGAAAATAATGCTCGTACTCACCTTCAACGGAATGCCTGTGAAGCCCATGATCCCGGCCACAATCAACAACGGAAATAAATTCGGAAGAATGGTCAGCGGAATCATGCGCCACGACTTGTACACAATGCCCATGATGATTCCAATAACCAAGACACTGATGAGCAGATCCCAAACGGTATTCTCAATTAAACTGCGGTTATTGACGTCGATCAAGTGAGCCGTTCCAGTGATTTTTCGATTCGATAAATCGGGACAGTTCACATCGATGAAGGCATTCAATTTCGCATTGCAAGAATCGAAATGAAGTCTTCCAATATCACCCACCTTTCCACTAATGCGAAGTGTGTGCGTGCTATCGTTGTAGGCCATTCCTGTTGCGCGAGCAATAGGTCCTTGCTGCAACAATTCTTCAATGGCTCTAATCTCTTTCAGACTGTCTGGAATGACATAATATTCTTCCATTCCGAAATTCAATGTCTTGTTCGCTTCCTTTACCAATTGCGCATATCCGAGCATGGCTCCCACTCCATATTCATTGCGCAAATAGGACTCCAGCGTATCCAATTGCTTCAACACCTTCACCGATTGAATGGCAGAATCGCTCGGCATTACAATGCCCAATTCAAACGGACGACATCCCGCGAATTCCTTTTCCATAAAAGAAAATTCTTGCTTCAAGACGTGGTCGTCTTTCAAATCTTCCAACATCTTATTGTCTATCACAATGGTCGAAATTCCCCAAGCGCTGAGACCTAAAAGGACAACTCCTCCAATCCATATCTTCTTGCGGTTTCGAAGTATCCAAATAAAACTGTTGTGCAATTTCGAAGTCCAGAAATCATCTGACATGGCGAAGTCGTTCATGCGCTTCGGCTTGCCTAAAATCAATATAGCTGGAAGTAGCGTGTACGTTAGTCCGTAGGCCAAGAGCACACCAACGGCTGTGTAAATTCCAAAATCCGAAATGGGTTGAATGTTGGAAAAAACCAAAGTGAAAAATCCGATAGCCGTTGTTAACGCCGTTAAAAAAGTAGCCAAGCGAATACTCTTAAATGCATAACGAATGGCTTCAATTTTCTCCTTCCCTTTTCGAAGTTCTTGCATGTACTTCGTGAGGACGTGCACAGAGTCGCTCATTCCAACTACAAAGAGAATCGTGGGCAAAACGGTGAGCATAAGATCTAAATCTTTGCCCATGATCTTCAAGAATCCGAGCGTCCAGATAATGCTCAACAGCACCACCGTTGTTGGAATAATGATTCCCCATCCGCTTCGGAAAGCGATGAACAAGAAGATGGTGGTGAGGACTAAACTGATAGAAATGAAGAGCGCCAATTCTTTGATCATAAGCTCTACATACAGCGTCTGGCCTAGGGCACGACCGATGACGTGCGATTTTTTAAATTGAAATTTATTGACTTCATCTTGAATATTCTTCGAAAGTTCGTCGCACTTTTCCTTGCTTAACATTTGCGTGTGCTTCATGTTAATGGCTACCGACTTTCCGTTCGTTCCGAAGAAGACGCCTACGTATGACGGCGAATTCCAAATGGTCAAGGAATCTTGTTTGAACGATTGAGCTGAGTTGGCAGAAAGCAAGGGCGTTTCGAACACCCCGCCAAACAAGGGATCAACAGCATAGGTCATTAACGAAGTCGGACCCACGCATTCTTCCACATTCGGAATGGCCTGTAGTTTTTTCGTTAAAGAATCGACGTGAGAAAGAAAAGTAGAATCGAAAATACTCCCTTCGTTTTCAAGTGCTACAATGAAGAAGTCATTATCTGTTTCGAATGACTTTCGGAATTCTAAAAAATATTCAGTTTCTGGATCGTTCTTCGGGAAAAAGTCTTCGAAATCATAATCGAACTTCAACTGCGAAATCAAGTAAATGGAAGTCATGGTTCCCAACGCTATGAATGCGATGGAAAGCCAGGAAATTCGAACATCAGACATTTTCATACTCTTCCAACAATCTTATTTCGAAAAGGTTTTCAATTCGTATCTATTTAATGAAGGCGCTTAATCGCGTCTTCTCCTTTCGCAACAAAGGCAGCGCTTTCACTTCTTCCCCCATCAACAAAAATTGAATGGCTTCTGCGGTTGGTAATTCTTCTTTCGAGTGAACCGGTTCTTCCAGCAATTCCAAATCTGACTTCAACAAAAAATCTTCCCAATCGGTTACGGCTCGCTCCAACCCTTCCAACGCATAATGCATCTCATACACCCCGCTCGCCTGAAAGACCTGTCTGAATCCAAGACTCATCGCTGCTTCTAAAGCTCGCAGATTTTCCAACCACGAATTTCCTTCAACCCACATTGCCTGAGACAAGTTAACCTCTTGAACATTCAACCCAAGCGTAATATCTGTTGAGCACTCTTCAATTTTCTTCACATGCTTTCTGCGCAGCAAACGCACACCCATGCGCGAACGATAGAGCTTGGCTTCTTCGAAAGCAGCACCGTAAAGAAACTCTTCCAGCTCCTCTTCCGTGGCCACATCGTACTTTAAAAGTATAGATTCTCGCATATCCGAACAAAGCTATTAAAGTTGGTGTTATTTTTGTTTTAGAAATTTCACGATGAGAAAAACATTATTCGCCCTTTCGATACTTCTATGCAGCGTTGCGGCCTTTGCGCAATCTCACGTTATTTCTGGAACAGCAACTTATCCGAACGGAACAACGGTTCGCTTATGGAAAACCACAGGACGCACGCTCGATGTGGCGGATTCCACAACCATTCAAAACAACACTTTTAAATTCAATGGGAACTACGGTGAAGGACTTTATGCCCTAGGCCTTACCCCTTCCAATATGGCCATTGTAGCTATTGATAATGCAGAATTAGAGACAACTTTCGCCATTCAAGGCGCGCGCTGGGACAATGGGATTTCTTGTACGAAAGGAAATCGGAATCTTCTTTGGAATGAATATGTAAAAAAGGAAAACGAATTCAGCGTAAAGAAGAAATCGTTGAACATTCGTTGGAAAAAAGACAAAGACTCTACCGCTGAAAAAGAATTAACCGACTTAGAAGCTTCGTTCAATGCCTACCAACTGGAATGCATTCAGCGCGACAAGCATTCGATTAAAACTTCGTTCGTTTCACAATTGATCGACTGGAAACGTGAACCCTCGAAAGACAAAGCACATTACTGGGACAACCTTGAATTCAGCGATGCGCGACTAGTTCACACGACAGTCTTGAATGACCGCATTCAAAGTTTCATGCGTCAGTTTAGCAAAGGAACCGAAAGCGGATTCATTGATTGCATTGGACTTCTTACCGAAAAAGCGCACGCCAATGAACGCGTATATGAATTTGTGTTGAATGAAATGCTCACCGGATTTTATGAAAGTGGAATGGAAAACATTACGCTGTATCTCATGGACAATTTCATTAACGATGAATCGTGCGGCGACGATAATTTCTCGAACGTCATTAAGCGAAACGCAGAAAGCATTGAGCGCGTTAGCGTTGGAAAGACTCCAACTAACATTACAAGTAACGACCTAAACAATGTTGCCTTCGACTTGAAGAAGACTTGTGCTGCGAATCAATACACACTTCTTATTTTCTGGAGCAGCTGGTGTAGCCATTGCAAAACGGAAGCCCCGAAAATTGCGAAGTTGAGTAAAGACTATGCTGCAAAGAACATTGCGTTCGTGGGATACTCGGTAGACAACGATGCGAACGCATGGAAACAAGCGGTAACTGAAAGAGAATTCACCTTTACCAATTTATGCGGAATGAAAGGTTGGGATTCAAAAGGAGCAAAAGACTATCGCATTACGAAGACTCCGGCTTTTTTCATTCTAGACAAGAATATGCGCATTGTTGCGAAACCGAAATCGCCGGAAGAGATTGAAATGTTCTTCAAGCTTTCAAAATAGATTCCGCTCTTCTTCGACAATTAATTTTTCTTGAAATCCAACAAGATAGACTTCTTTCTGCGCACGTGTTAGCGCTGTGTAAAACCAACGATTCAATTCCAATCCGGCCATCTCATCTGTGAGATATCCCTGATCTACAAACACACACGGCCACTGTCCACCTTGGGCTTTATGACACGTAATGGCATAAGCGAACTTCACATGCAAGGCATTGTAATACGAATCTTTTTGAAGCAGTTTTCGCAACTGTCCAACAGTTGATGCATCTGGATAATCGAGCGCACAAACCTGCCAGAGCTCTTGCATCTTCACCTTCGACAACTGAGCAGATTCTTCCCAAATGGTGGTGCATAATAGAATGACTTCCATCTCGGGCATTTCCGGATAGTCGGCCATTTTCACAATGGCTTTGCAAAAGCGAAAAGCTCCGCGTTCTTCGAACGATTTTATGCGAAGGATATTCAGAATATCTCCGTTGGCAATGAAGCCCACTTCCTTCGATTCTTTTTCATCGAGCCAGAAATAGTTATTCTTCAAAACCATCATTCGGTCTCCCGAATTAATCTCTTCTTCGTTCCCTAAAATTCTAGAACGAACCTGCTGATTGAACAGATTCGCGCGTTTGTTCGAACGGGTAATGATGACCAAATCTTCAATGCCGTATTCCTGCAAGGCCTCTTCAACAACAGGCTGCATATCGGTGTCTACCCGATGAATGTCGTTGAAGTTCAAGGTTGAAAATTGAGGCAATTCGTTTCCTTGACTCACAATTAATTCGCGCAAGGAAGTGGCATTAATTAAAATTCCAGAGCCTTCTTTCTGACGAATCACTTCAAGCAATTCTATGGCGGCAATATTCAGCGAGTAGTTGTCGCGTAAGCCTTCCATATTCAACGCAGGGCTTAACGGACAGCCGACAGGAGGAAGCTGCGCGGTGTCACCGATGATGACCAACCTGCATCGCTCGCCGCTGTATACATGCGAGAGCAAATCATCTAATAAACTTCCCGCATCGAAACTATCTTCTGAAAACACAACGGTGTCTTGTCCAATCATGGAAGCTTCATCCACGAAATACACGGTATCAATGTTTTCGTTTTCCTTCAACTCGAACCAAACGCGTCCGCTGCGATCCATGCGCTTCACATAGATTTCTTTGTGAATGGTACTTGCCTTCCGGTTTGAATAATTCCCCAAGACCTTCGCGGCTCTTCCGGTTGGCGCTAGAAGCACTGCGTTCACGCGATGTTCCGCAAGTGAATCAACCATGGCTTTTACGCAGGTGGTCTTACCCGTTCCCGCATAACCTTTAATCATAAGTGCCAACCGTGCCTTCTCGGAAAACATCATTCGCGCAAAGGCATGGAACAACTTCTTCTGCCCCGCTGTGGGAGCAAAAGAAAAATTCTCCAGCAGTAATTGTTCGAACGCAGTGTGACTCATGATTTTATTATCGCTTGCAAAGAAAGACCAAGCGCAGCAATGATGTAAATTAGCTGAGAAATTAATTATGCGTATTTTTTCACGATGAACACTGAGACCTTTCAAATTCCGACAGCTGTGGTAGAAAACAGCGCGCGTCTGCATGCCTCTGTGCACCTGGAATCTTTCTTTGTTTCCATTGCCTTCGCTCAGCCGGAAGATGGTGTTGTCATATTTACGCATAACCAATCGTTTCCGATTGGAGAGAGTATTCCCTTCGCTGAATCGGTTTCTTGGCTTCAAAAGCATTGGCCCAGCGCGGTTTTCAAGAAGACCATCCTCTCGGTTGAGCCTCTTGCCTTCAATCTTATTCCGAAGGCTATGTTTCAAGAAAACGAAGTGGCGAATTACCTTCCTCAAATAACTCAGAATGAATTCTTGGCGTATCGTTTCAACACACAACAAGATGTTGTAGTTGTTTTCGCAACGCATTCGTCTGTTGTGAATTTGGAACGTTTCATTGCTGGCGTTGAAATTCTTGCTTTGCCTACTCTCCTTCTTCCTGGACAGCGCGCACATGCGAGTTTGGTTCAATCGAAAGCAACGCTTTGGGTAGGAAAGGAAAAACATTATTTATGTCTTGAAAAAAACAATGCCTTGGTGTTGTTGAATGAATATGCCGGTAATACGGCCGAAGATATTTTGTACTTCTTGGCGAACGGATGTATTCAATATGGAATTGATTTAGCGGCGTTACCTGTGTTTGTGCAGGGAACACATTTCGATTCGAACTATGTTGAAGTTTTCGAATCGTATGTCCGCAATGTTCAGTTCTCTGAAAGCATGAAAGCGAATTCGTTGAACGACCTCTGGAAATTGCACATGTTATGCGCATAATTGGCGGCGAATGGAAAGGTCGCACCATTAAGGTGGACAAATCATTCACAGGAAGACCTACGACCGATTTCGCAAAGGAAGCGTTGTTCAATGTGTTGCAACATTTGGTGGAATGGGATGACGTTTCGCTCATGTGGGATTTGTTTGCAGGAACCGGAGCCATAAGTTTAGAAGCCGCCTCGCGCGGGGTTCAGCGGGTAATCGCAGTGGAAAGCAGCCCGAAGCATTCAAGACATTTGCAACAAGTGAAGCGTGACTTTCAAGCCGATGGAATGGATATATTCACAGCGGATGTCCGAACTTTTTTAGGAAGACAAACCGACTTACCGCAAGTGGTATTCGCTGATCCGCCTTACGATTTACCTTGGCTGAAGGAATTGCCTGCATTGATTTTCGAAAAGAAAAGTGATCAACTTCAGTTGTTAATTATTGAGCACGGGAAAGACATAAAATTCGAAGACAGTCCGTATTTTTGGCAAGCACGCAGTTACGGACATGTGCATTTTTCATTTTTTCAAAATCGAAAACAAATGAAACGCATAGCAGTATTTCCAGGATCGTTTGATCCGATTACAACCGGCCATGAAGACATTGTTCTTCGTGGAGCAGCGCTATTCGATGAAGTGGTTGTAGCCATTGGCGTGAACACCACGAAGAATTATTTATTTTCCTTGGAGCAACGAATGGCATTTGTGGAACAAACATTTGCAGGACATTCGAATATTCGTGTAGCGAAGTATGAAGGATTAACAGTTGAATTCTGTCAATCGATTGGAGCAAAGTATTTGCTTCGCGGATTACGCAACAGCACCGACTTCGAATATGAGTGCACCATTGCGAACATGAACAAAGCCATTTCAGATGGCATTGAAACAATATTGCTTGTGACCACTCCTGAGTTGTCGCATGTTCAAAGTACGGTTCTTCGTGAGATCTATAAAAATAACGGCGACATTTCTTCGTTCCTTCCAAAAGGAATTCAGTTATGATGAAGAACATTTCTATTGTATTTTTTCTTGCCAGCTCGCATTTCCTTTTTGGACAAGAAATCCTCATTAAAGGGTCTGGCGCGGTGGCCTCTAACAATAAAGTTTACGCTTGTTTTACGAGCGATGCATTGACGCAAAATCTTATCATTGTTTCACAGACAACGGCCAACGCCAAAGGAGAATTCGAATTAAAAATTCCAACCAAACAAAAAGAGAATTTGTATTTGTGTACAAGCAATGCGCAGATTTCCTTGTGGATTTCACCCAAGCAAACATATCAAGTTGAATTTCTTTCGGCGGACACTACGGTTACACAAAACGGACTTATTCGCAATTTCGAAGCGCGAATTGAAACCAACAGTGCTGATCGAACGAATGCAGTCATTGGAGAAATCAATACTGAAATAGCCAAATTCCTTTCTGAAAATTCTTTCGATTATTTGCTCTTAAATTCTCAGCAAAACGAAGCGGCTACTTCACGCATGCAAGAGAACAATCCGAAATCGGATTTGGTGAAATTCAACTCGAAGGAAGATTCTTCGAAATACGCATCGGCACAAGTGAACTTCCTAACCCAAATTGAATCGCTTGAAAACAAAATGCAGTTGTTGTTTGAACCTGAATTAAAGAAAGATTCATTTCTAAAAAATTATGCAGCGTGTGAAATTTTCACCTTACGGCTTTTGGCGAATGCCCCTGTTAGCCTTGAAACGGTTAGTAAGATTATTGACTTAAAAAATTCCGCTTTCATTAAATGGTTGGAATTATCTGCCTCCAATTATTTAAATCCTTCGTTGAACACACGCGATGCGCAAGCGTTTACCACGCTTATGGAAACAGCAAAGACTGCAGAGCCGATTATTCATTATTTGAATCCAGACAGCACACACTTCGCGCAATTGGAAGAGCTCATTCTTATTGCCGCTTTGCGAAAGAACTACTACACGCGTGCGCACAGTCCGGCCCTGATGAAAAGAATTCTTTCCATGATTGAGAGCACAAGTAAATTCGAAACGAGTAGACAATTGGCGAAGGCTTGTGAGATTGAGTTTTCAGGATTGAAAAAAAACAGTGTTCTGCCCGACTTCACTTTGATTAATTCGAATAACGATAAATGGAAATTCACAGAGCATTGCGACCGGAACATGTATTTGTATTTCTTTAATGAGGGCAAATCGTGTCAACGTGACCTTGCGCTATTGAACCACATGGCTTCAAAATACAAAAGTGATTTTCGCATTGTGGTCGTTGGCATGCACGACACTTTCGAATCGTTCGAAAAAACCATAGCGCCACTGAAGCTTGAAAACATGGAAATATTGTATGGCGGAAATGACTTCAAACTGATAAAAGACCTTCGCGTAGGCGCTGTCCCGTATGCCATACAGACAAACTTCAAAGGCTTACTTCAATATGAATACACGCCCCTTCCTGCGGAAGGAATTCAGCAGAAGTGGGAAGAGCTTATTCGGAAGAATAAGAAATAACAACTCTTATACTTATTGTAGAAATTACATTATTATATTGCAGTCTAAACCTTAAACCAAACAACATGCAAAAAGCACCCAAAGGGGCATTGGCAACCTTAATTTCGATTTTCTTCTTTTGGGGATTCGTTGCAGCAAGTAACGACATCTTAATTCCGGTATTTAAGAAAGCGTTGAACCTTTCTCAAATGCAATCGCAATTAATCTCTTTTGCTTTTTACGTTGCCTATACGGTAGGTTCGCTTGTGTATTTCGCCATTTCAGCAATCATGAAGCGAGACATTTTGAATTCGTTGGGTTATAGAAATGGATTAGCGCTTGGACTTTTAATTTCCGCATGCGGAACATTGTTGTTCATCCCTGCTTCGAATACGGCATCTTTCGAGTTGCTTATTTCAGGACTCTTCATTGTTGGTCTTGGATTTTCTCTTCAGCAAATTGCTGCGAATCCATTGGCCATTCAAATGGGTGATCCTGCAACAGGGAATCAGCGTCTAAGTTTAGCCGGTGGAATTAACAACGTGGGAACAACGATAGGACCTGTTATTGTTTCGCTTGCAATCTTTGGTGGAATTGGATCAGGGCCAACGACTTTAGACTTGAAAGCGGTTCAAATTCCATACTTGGTTTTGGGAGCTGCCTTTGTTTTAGCAGCAGTGATGTTCAAGTTTTCTTCGGTTCCAGATAAAATTGAAACGGTAAAGTCTGACGATGACAACGCTAGTTTACTTTCTATTTTGAAGTACCCACAATTGTCGATGGGTATGCTTGCGATCTTCTTGTATGTAGGTGTTGAAGTATCTACGGCCAGCAATCTTCCTGAATTCATGAAACAAAAATTAGGGACAGAAGAGAGCGCCATTGCTCCGTTTGTTTCTTTGTTCTGGGCGAGTTTAATGATTGGACGTTGGACCAGTGCGGCAGGATCGTTCAACATTTCACAATCGTTGAAAAGCAAATTGAATATTATTCTTCCGTTTGCTGCTTTTGGAATTTTCATGACTGTAAATGCTATTGCTGGACACGCGGTAACGGACTTCTATCCTTATTTGGGTTTAGTGCTCGTGTTAATTGCAGCTGATAAAATAAGTGAGGGCAATCCGATAAAGCAATTGTTGATGTATTCACTTTTGGGTATTGCAGCCTTGTTGGTAGGAATTTTCGCAACTGGAATGATCAGCGTATTTGCGTTCATGTCTGTTGGATTGTTCTGCAGCACTTTGTGGCCGTGTATTTTCACTTTGGGAATAGCAGGATTGGGAAGCAGAACAAATACAGGTTCAAGTCTTTTAATTATGATGATTATGGGTGGTGGATTTGTTTCCGTGGCACAAGGTGCTTTATCGGATGATGCAATGTTAGGCATTCAATATTCTTACTTCGTAGGTGTTGCTTGTTTTGCTTACTTGGCCTTCTACGCTTATCGTGTAAAAGGGATTTTAAAGAAGCAGAACATTCAAATCGGTGAAATGGCTGGAGGTCATTGATGGAAAAAGATTTGAATGCGCTTCAAGCGCAAGTAGACGAATGGATTAAGACTGTTGGCGTTCGCTATTTCAGCGAGCTCACCAACATGGCTATGCTGACTGAAGAAGTCGGTGAGGTCGCTCGCATCATTGCCCGCCGCTACGGCGAGCAAAGTGAAAAAGAAAGCGACAAAGCCAAAGACCTCGGCGATGAAATGGCCGATGTTCTTTTCGTTCTGATTTGCCTGGCAAATCAGACAGGAATCAATTTGCAAGAAGCCTTCGAAAAAAACATGGCGAAGAAAACCGAGCGCGATGCCACGCGACATTTGAAAAATGAGAAATTGAAGTAGTTTCAACTTCGTTGAAATAAATAAGGGCCTCCTTCGGAGGCCCTTATTCTTGCAGGTTACCCTGCTCGCTCGAAAGCGAGAAGAGTGTGTTTACGCGTCAATCTTAGCGTATTTCGCATTCGCTTCAATAAAGGCTCTGCGAGGTGGAACCTCGTCGCCCATAAGCATAGAAAATATCTGGTCACACGCCGCAGCGTTGTCAATGGTAACTTGACGCAATGTTCTTGTCGTTGGATCCATAGTCGTTGTCCACAACTGCTCTGCATTCATCTCTCCAAGACCCTTGTATCGTTGAACGTTTACACTTGTCTCAGACCCTGCTCCACGCATTTCCTTAACCAACGCATCGCGCTGCTCTTCGGTCCAAGCGTATTCGCCTTTGTTTCCTTTCTTCACTTGGTACAATGGAGGAGTTGCGATGTAGATCATTCCTTGATCGATCAACTCCTTCATGTGACGGAAGAAGAACGTTAAAATAAGTGTCTCAATGTGAGATCCGTCTACGTCGGCGTCGCACATAATCACAATCTTATGGTAACGAAGCTTCGTAATATTCAATGCTTTGCTGTCGTCTTCGGTTCCTATGTATACGCCTAACGCGGTGTACATATTTTTTATCTCCTCGTTCTCAAGAATACGATGTTGCATCGCCTTCTCAACGTTCAAAATCTTTCCACGAAGTGGTAAGATAGCTTGGAACACACGGTCGCGTCCTTGCTTAGCGGTTCCGCCCGCCGAATCTCCCTCGACTAAGAACAACTCAGATTTCTTTGGATCTTTCTCAGAACAGTCAGAAAGCTTACCCGGCAATCCGCCGCCAAATCCTACTCCTTTTCTTTGAATAGTCTCACGTGCTTTTTTCGCAGCAATACGGGCCTGAGCAGCGAGAATTACTTTCTGAACAATTTGTTTTGCTTCAGCAGGATGTTCTTCCAAATAAGACTGAAGCATTTCACTTACCACCTGAGACACCGGAGCAACAGCTTCCTTGTTTCCCAATTTGGTTTTGGTCTGACCTTCGAACTGCGGCTCTTGAACTTTTACAGAAACAACAGCTGTCAATCCCTCGCGGAAGTCATCTCCAACAATCTCCACCTTCGCTTTTTCCAACAATCCACTCTTGTCTGCATAGTCTTTCAACGTAGAGGTTAATCCCCGCTTAAATCCTTGCAAGTGTGTTCCACCTTCGTGGGTATTGATGTTGTTTACATAAGAGAACACATTCTCATTGTAGGAGTCGTTGTAGGTCATAGCCACTTCCACTGGAATAGCACCGTCTGTGCGCTCCATGTGAATGATTGTTCCTATGATGGTTGGACGACTCTCATCTAAATACTTGACCATTTCAATTAATCCAGCTTCGCTGTAAAACTCTTCGGTTTTAAATGAACCGTCTTCGTTTACTACACGCTCATCTGTTAAGTGAAGACGAATGCCTTTGTTCAAGAAAGAAAGTTCACGAAGGCGATTCGCTAACGTGTCGAAATTGTATTCAGCTGTATCGAAAATGGTATTGTCAGGAAGGAAAGTCACAGTGGTTCCACGAAGTTCTGTGGCACCAATTTCCTTCACCGGATACAACGCCTTTCCGCAGCTGTATTCTTGCACATACATTTTACCTTCACGAAAAACTTCTGCCTTCAACGCAATAGAAAGTGCGTTCACGCAACTTACCCCAACACCGTGAAGACCACCTGATACTTTGTACGATCCTTTATCGAATTTTCCACCCGCACCAATCTTGGTCATTACCACTTGAAGGGCGCTTACGCCTTCCTTCTTGTGCATGTCAACAGGAATACCACGTCCGTTATCTTTAACCGTAACGCTGTTGTCTGGATTAATGAATACGTTAATGGTATCGCAATGTCCGGCTAACGCCTCATCGATACTGTTATCGACAACCTCGTACACCAAGTGGTGGAGGCCACGAGTTCCAATATCACCAATGTACATAGCGGGACGCATACGCACGTGTTCCATTCCTTCTAACGACTGAATATTGTCAGCAGTATAACCGGGGGTCAGGGTATTTTCTATTTCTTCACTCATTCTCTCGTAGGACTATTAATTATCTAACTTTTTTATTTCAAATTGAAGATTGGGACATGCCCATTTTTTCAAGGTGACCAAAGTTACGAAAGCCCCATTGCTGTAGCAAAAAACGGGGGCCGAAGCCCCCTTGGTTTTATGAACATTTCGTTAACAAATTGCTACTTTAAAACGAATAAGAAGCTCCCAAGGCAGCAAAGAAGCGCTGCGTTGGAATTCCGCTGTAAATAGCGTATTTCTGAGCCAAGATATTATTGAACTGCAAATAAGCAGAGAGGCGCTCGTTATAGGTATACGTAGTGCGTAAATTCACGTCTACGAATCCTTTCATTTTATACACATAAGACCCGTCTAATTGCAACAAAGCGTCTCTACCTGTAACAGGCAACACTGACTTCGCCCAACGCTCGCCGTAATACATACCTTGGAAATTAAACTTGAACTTAGAGTTCAAATTATACGACGCCTCTGCCGAGAACTGAAGATTCGGCAATTGCCACGCATATTGTTGATCGGTTTCGAAATAAGAATAAGAACCTCCGATTTTTGCACTCCATTTCTTTCCACCTAAAACTTCAATTTCACCTTTCGCTTTCGCCACTCTCAAATTGTCGTACAAAACGCCTTGCATATTTCCTCTAGAGAACAAACTGTCGTTCACGAAAAATGCAAAATTCTCAATCGTGTTCAGCTCAGCGCCAACGGTGTAATTCACACGTCGCGAAATTGAACCACTTACACCGCCATACAATTGCATCTTGTTGTTTTGATTCAACAATTGCGGTTGAACCACAACGAATGGATTTTGATTATATAAACCGTAATATGTTGTCGGTGCCAATGAACCTTTGATGCCGGCATAGGGAACAAACATTCCATCGAGTATGCTATAGCTCACTTCAGCTTGCGGATAAAAGTGTCCGCGTTGCTCTCCGCGCGATTGCATGTAAAGGGCCATTCCGATCTTCACGCGAAGATCCTTGTAAACGGTATATGCCGTTGGTATGAAGCGAACAATTGCATTATCAAAAGTTCGGATAGACCTTAATGAATCACCCTCACCCCAGGTATTCGCATAATCTGGAGACCAATCCAATCCTGTTGAATTGAACTTATTGTACGTAATTCCAAATTCACCACTGAATACTTCGGTCTTTACTAGCTTGCTTGCGCCGCCGCTCACATCCACGAAGTGCTCGTTCGAATTAAATGCATCTGAAGCCAAGCGATACCCTGCCTTTCCCCACCAATTTAAATCGTTGCTATCTCTGTCGAAGGTGTGAATACCAAAATTACCGCTATACACATTCATGGTTTGTTTCAACTTCGCATAGTCCGAGAAATAACTTTGTTGCGAAGAATCTATTCCATACCAATTGGTCACATTTCTGTTCCAATTGAACTTCGCATCGGCTACTGTTTTCTTATAAAAACGCTTGCCCCATAACGTTGCATGGTTATCGCTGAAAGTGGTTGGAAGATCGGCTCCAGAAAGCACCTCAAAATTCGTGTTCGAACTTTGGTGTCCGTATAGAACACCCCAATCCCCTTTCTTCGATCTTCCATCGGTGTAATACGCATCTACCTTGGGTGTAACATAACTTCCGAAAGAAACATCCACCCAACCGTTTTGAAGCTTCTTCAACTTCTTTTCCATCGGGAAATTCGAAGACAAAATAGTCGCCGGTTGTGTAAAAGAAATGAGTCGGGTGGGAAGCATGTTGTACTTCATTAATGAAGCATTGGTTTCCGTCTCAATGACGAAAGGCTGATTCGAAATTTTATTCGCATCGCGCAAGAAAATATTCAAATCTCCTACGAATTGTGCGCTTTGAATAAGCACACTATCTACCTGAGCTAAAGCAGGCGAAGCAGCAGCAGCAAAACCTACAGCCAGCAGTATTGTTTTCAATTTATTCTTCATGGAACTCATCGTTTTGAATATTCTCATCGGTGTTATCAATTGGAATCTCCAAAGCCCTAGGCTTCGGGTTTTCCAATTCTTCTAATTCGCGTTTTTTCTGTTCTGCTCGCGCAAGAATTTCCGGACTTTTTACTTTGGAAATAATGGCGTCTAGGGTCTTTCTAGCTTGATAATAATCTGGCTTAGCAACGTACACATCTGACAACAACAAGAACGATTCATACTTCCATTTTTCGAATGAAGCGTACTTTTCAATCACCTTGAAAATAGACTTCTCAGCCTTTTCTATTTCCTTCATCTTGTACTCAACGAAAGCATTTTGGAATGCCGCTTCAGCAGCGCCTTCACCGCCGCGTTTAGACACTTCTGCATAATCTTCTAAAGCACTTGCGAATTCCTCTTCCTTCATCTTCATGCGTGCTCTCCACAAGTAAGCCTTTGCTCTGTTGTCTGCATTGGCCGTAGCATCTGCAATAACCTTGTCTGCATATTCACGCGCCAATCCCAATTCTTCAATGCTGTAATACGCAACGAGCAGAGCCATTTGCGCGTCTTCCACACTCTTCTTCGAAACGGCAGCACTTTCAATTTTCAATAAGTGTCCAATAGCATTTGCATACTCACCTTGTTGAAGACGAATGTCTGCGGCGTTGTTTAATGCCTCTTCAGTGAAATCTGAGAATGGAAGTGAAATCACACGCTCGTAATAAATAATTGCAGACTCTTTGTTGCCTTCATTCTTGAAGCAATCGGCCAGCAAGAAATTCGCTTCAGCCGCATGAATAGCATTTGGATACTGATTCAAATACGATTCAAGTTTTCCTTTTGCTTTTGCGCATTCTCCCGCATAAGCAGGGGCAGAAGCTTTTGTGAAGACTCCTTCTTCAATTTCCAATGCACTTACATCGGCCACGGTTAAATTCGTAATCTGATTCTGGAATTCAATATCATCGATCAAAACCGGCTTCACAATCTCCAATGCATCGAGAATAATCTTATCGTTCCCGTAGTTTGTATATAGTGTGTTCCAAGTCGTTTTGACCTTGGCATCATTTTCTTCGTTGCGATAGATCAAGCACAAATTCACTAGTATCCTTCTAGTGTAGTTTGAAGTGGGCTCGTCGGCCATCAGCTGAAGGAATATTGTCTTAGCTTCAGAGTTGTTGCCTGCACTCAGGTATGTCGTTCCCAATTCAAATGCTGCATCTACTTTAAACTTCGAATTTGATTCAGAATCTACCAACGATTTTAACAAGTTAATTTTCGCGGAATTGTCTCCTTCATACCCTTCGCAAAGCGCCTTTTGATAAAGGATGTAATCTTTCTGCGCAGGAGTGCCCTTCGAATAACTTTCAATCGCTTGCTTGTAGCTTTTTGCCACGAAGAAGCAATCTCCAATTCTCAAGTAAGCATCTCCCTTCTTCGATCCTTCGGCTTCATTCGAATCGACATATTTTCTAAAGGCTGTATTGGCATTTGCGTAGTAAGGCTTCGACGCGTCGTAGTCTTTTTGCGCTACTCCTAACTTGAAAAACGTATAGCCTAAACTGTAGTTTGCGAGTGCGTAATACTCAGAGTTAAAGGCTGCAGGCTCGGCAATACACGCTTGATAATACTCTTTCGCTTTCGGAAATTTATTCTGTCGGTAATTGATTTCACCCATCCAATATTTGGCTTGAGCAAACAAGTAAGTATTGACAGGATATTCCAAAGATTTCGTGAAGAACTCCTCCGACTTCGCAAAGCTTTCCGCTTGATACAATTCAACACCGCGGTTGAAGGCAACAATCTGATAAGATGTTTTCGCACGAATGTCTTTCACCTTCATTTTATCCAATGAAGTCAACGCGCGCTCGTAGTTTCTTGTTTTCAAATACACATTCAACAAGAACTCGTAAGCTTCGTCGTGACGCGCAGAATTTGGATACTTTTCCAGATACCCTTCAAAAGCTGAAATGGCTTCGTGGAAAGGGTTATACGAAAGTTCGAAAGCCAATTTCGCATAGTTGAACAAAGCGTCTTCCTGCACATCTATGTTATGTGTTTGTTTTGAAGCGGCTTCGAAAGCCGTTCGAGCGTATTCTTTTTGTTCGAGTTTCAAATAGCAATCTCCAATGTTGTAGTTCGCCAATTGTGATGTCGGAGAGTCTTCCTTCGTACAATGTGAGTAAGAATCTACCGCACGCTCGAAGTTGCTGTTGCGGTAGTAGCAAAAACCCAATTGGTAGTAATCTTCCACCGAAGGCTTCACCGTTGGCGACATGTGAAACTTCTCTAAATAAGGCAAAGCCTCCTTGTATTTTTCTTGAATGAAATAGGCGTCACCGATTAGGTGCGCGATATCTTCATTCGCATTCGGATAATTGTTCTTCACATTTTCTTCGGCATTGATCAACGGTGGGGCGTAAGCCAACAGCTCATCGAAACGCTTTTGAACATAATAGATTTGTGAGATAAAATACGGAACGACCGATTTAAAGTCTTTGTCTTCCTTCAACTTTAAAAAAGATTCCAATGCCACTTGATAATCTTTGTTCGTGTAAGCCATGTAAGCGTAATAGTACATTGCAGCAGGCGAATACTCTGAATCGCCATCTTTCACTTTTGCAAAATCTACACGCGCATCGGAGTATTTCTTTTGATCGAATTTCACAAATCCACGCTTGTAATAAAAAGCTGGACGTTCTTCTGCCAACAGTTGTTTCTCTTCCACCTTGTCGAACCACTCGAGAGATTGTCTGTAGGACTTACTTTTGTATTTGAAGTTCGCCAATTCCAAATAAACACTCTGACACCAGTGTGAATCAGGATGATTTCTTACGAAGGTGATGAGCAAGTATTCAGCATCTGGATGAAACAAATTCATAGCGCAAAGACCTTGATAGTATTCCGCATCGGCTCTGTAGCTGTCGTTTCCAAAAGTTAGTGAAAGATATTTTTCGAACGACTCTTTCGCCGGAACGAATTTTTCGTTCTCGAAAAGATTCAAGGCTTCGCGATAGACACGCTCAGGCACAACCTTTTCGTAAGACTTTTGAGCAAACACAGATGTGGCGCTCAAAACAAATAAAACAAAACCCAGTGCAATTTTTCTCATAGTCACAATTTGTCAATGTGAAATTACCAAGACCACCTTCGTGAGAATGGGCTAATTCTGAAACTTGCGAACGAGTAATTGTTTATGGATATTGCTCAGGGATTCCACTCCCCTGCCCCCTGGCGAACCACGACCGGATTCAAACCAGAAAAATCTACGACCGTAGAGAGTAACATTTTTGAAGTGTCTTCAAAGAAAATTTCAGCAACGTCATTTGACCAATCTTCTTCCAAGTCAATGGCTTCCACAGGATATTCTGCTGTATTTTCTTTCCGATGGACCGAAGAAACTACGATGGGTTCACCCAAGTGCGTGAGCACTCGTTGAAGAAAATCGTGATCGGGAACACGAAGACCAATGGTAGTTCTGCGTGAAGTAAAAAGTTTGGGAACAAGGCTACTTGCTTCCAACAAAAAAGTAAACATGCCAGGGGTATGCCTTTTCAATGCGCGATAATACGGTGTTGAAATGGGTTTTGTGAATGTGGCTAAATGCGACAGGTCGTTGCAAACAATAGAAAAGCGCGCGTTATCTAAACGCACGCCTTTCAATTGAGCCATTTTCTCTATTGCTTTTTTGTCTGACAACGCACAAGCGAAAGCATATACTGTATCTGTGGGAAGAATACAAATCCCTTGCTTGCGAATAATTTGTGCCGCAGTATAATCTGCGTTGTTGTCTGAACTAGCTATCAAAATTACTTCGCTTCAGCAGCTTTCTTGTGATCGGCAAGGAATTGCGCCAATCCAATATCTGTTAACGGGTGCTTCAACAATTGCAAGATCACGCTTAAAGGACCGGTCATAACATCTGCTCCAATTTCTGCGCAAGCAATGACATGCATTGGGTGACGAACAGAAGCTGCAAGGATTTCCGTATCGAATCCGTAGTTATCAAAGATGGTTCTGATTTGTTCAATCAAATCAATACCGTCTGTAGAAATATCGTCTAAACGTCCAACGAAAGGACTAACATATGACGCTCCTGCTTTGGCAGCAAGAAGAGCTTGTCCGGCAGAGAAAATCAACGTACAGTTCGTACGGATTCCTTTGTCTGTGAAATAGCGAATCGCCTTTACACCGTCTTTGGTCATTGGAACTTTCACCACGATATTCTCGTGCAATGCAGCCAATTCTTCTCCTTCTTTCACCATACCGTCGAAGTCAGTAGCAATGACTTCAGCACTTACATCGCCGTCTCCAACAATTTCACAAATGTCAACATAGTGCTTCATAACGCGGTCTGTTCCAGAGATACCTTCCTTTGCCATTAAGCTAGGATTTGTTGTAACTCCGTCAAGAACGCCAAGGTCTTGTGCTTCTCTAATTTGATCAAGATTCGCTGTGTCGATGAAAAATTTCATGGTGTGGTTATTTTTTTGCAAAGTTAGCCATTTGAATGAGGAAGGTCAAACCGACTTTTCAACCAAAAGCACACACAATTTTTTAGGCCTTGCGTTGTTCTTCGTCATGAGTATCTTTGAACCATGCGCAAATTAATTGTCATTTTGGCTTTGGCCCTTTTGGGAAACACCTCCTTTGCAGGCATGTTGCTTATTCCCATGGACGAGTCACAGCAGAACCACATTAAGTCTTACGGCATTGCCTACTGGGTTTTAGAGCAGAAACTCCCCATTGAATGGTTATTGAATTACCGTGGCGGAAGCTTTTTAATGGAGAACATCCCGACTATTCAGCGCAAATGCACCGAGCGTGGCGTGAGTTTTCAAGTCATTGCAGATGCGCAAGTTCAAGCCATTTATCAAGAGATTGCCGACCCTGAAGTAAATATGGAAAAGGTTAAATTGGAAGTCGCTCCGAAGATTGCAGTTTATACGCCGCAAGGCAAGCAGCCTTGGGACGATGCTGTAACCTTGGTTCTTACCTATGCGGAAATTCCTTACACGAGTATTTATGATGAAGAAATTATAACTGGAAAACTTCCTGAATACGATTGGCTTCACCTACACCACGAAGATTTCACGGGACAGTACGGCAAGTTCTACGGTGCCTATAAAGCGGCGCCCTGGTATAGAGACGAAGTACGAAATCAAGAGGCCACCGCAGCGAAATTGGGATTCAACAAAGTGTCTGAAATGAAGCGTACCGTGGCAGTGAACATTAAGAACTTCGTTTTAGGAGGAGGGTTTCTGTTTACGATGTGCAGCGGAACCGACTCCTACGACATTGCGCTTTCCGCGCAAGGAACAGATATGGTGGAAAGTGTGTTCGACGGTGACCCGAGTGATGCGAATGCTCAGAAGAAATTGGACTTCGCGCAGGGATTTGCATTCCAGAATTACAACATCATTAAAGACCCGATGGTCTATGAGTTTTCGAATATAGATGGGACTGAAGATCATTTGAAGGTAAAAGAGGAAAACGACTTCTTCACGCTCTTCGACTTTTCGGCGAAGTGGGATATTATTCCAACAATATTGACTCAAAACCACACGCAAGTGATTCATGGTTTCATGGGACAGACGACTTCTTTCCGTGAAGGTTATTTAAAAAGTGAAGTCACCGTTATGGGTGAATCGAAGAACATCAATTGCGCGAAATACGTTCACGGCGAAATGGGACAAGGACAATGGACTTACTACGGTGGTCACGATCCGGAAGACTACCAGCACCGCGTTGGAGATCCACCAACAGACCTTTCATTGCACCCGAATTCTCCGGGCTACAGACTAATCTTGAACAACATTCTTTTCCCAGCTGCGAAGCGGGAAAAGCAGAAGACATAATTTTTTTTATAATAATTGAAACCTTTTTGAATCTCAAGCGTTATTAATACCATAACGATATTCTTTCGTTATAAGTTTTAGTTAAGGTTTAGGTTAAGGTATTAAAAAGCCCGGAAAACGTTCCGGGCTTTTTAATGCTCAATACTTTGGGAAATAAAAAGAACAGCCGAAGCTGCTCTTTTCAATTCAACACATGTCCTTCATTACTTTTTATGAAGGTGCGAGTTCTTTCTTGAATAACCGAAGTAGATCAACAATCCAACTGCCATCCAAATAGCTGCAACCTTCAATGTTTGCTCATCTAAAGAAGCTATCATGGCGCCACAAACTAAAATACCAAGTATTGGAACCAACGGAACCAATGGAGTTTTGAATGGACGAACAAATTCAGGGTTCTTCACGCGCATGATCCAAACACCGGCGCTAACAAGAATGAAAGCGAATAGCGTTCCGAATGAAGTTAAATCACCAGCTACACTGCCCGGTACAAACGCTGCGAACAATCCGACGAATACGAATAGAATCCAGTTGGCTTTGTATGGGGTGTTGAAACGCGGGTGCAATTCTCCGAATGCCTTCGGCAATAATCCGTCGTTACTCATAGAGTAGAACACACGGCTTTGTCCCATTAACATAACTAAGATCACACTCGAGAATCCCGCTAGGATAGCCACATTCACTGTTGTTCCCAACCATTCGTATCCTTTCATGTAGGTGGAAATCGTGTACGTTACCGATGCTTCTTTTCCTAAAGCAGGATCACCGAAGTCAGACCAAGGTGCAACACCTGTCAGCACGTGTCCGAACAAAATGTACAAGATGGTACACACCACCAACGAACCTAAGATTCCGATAGGCATATCGCGTTTTGGATTTTTCGCTTCTTGCGCTGCTGTAGAAACGGCATCGAATCCGATGAAGGCGAAGAATACAATTCCTGCTCCACCTAAAACACCGCCCCATCCCCAATCGAAGAATCCTTCGTGTCCTTTCACCCCTTCTGGGATTAAGTAAGGTGAATAGTGATCTGGGTTAATGAACTGCCATCCGATAACAATGAACACCAATACAATAGCCACTTTCAAGAAAACGATAATTGCGTTAACGAAAGCAGATTCTTTGGTTCCTTTAATAAGAAGTAAAGTCAGCATGAAAAGGATAATCAAAGCCGGAGCATTGATAATTCCTGAAGAAGTTTGAACAGCTCCTTGCAACGAAGGAAGTTTCTCTAACATCTCTCCAGATAAAATAAGTTTACCGTGGTGAACCGACTTAGACAAATCAGGAATCAAGGCAGTTGCTTGATTCATAGCTTCTCCCGTTAAGTACTGAATACTTTCAAACGGCGAATGACACCATTCGTAAGGTATGGTTCCTCCAAAGAGATTATTCAAGTATTCGCTCCATGCAATAGACACGGTAGCCGCGCCCAGTGCGTATTCCATAACCAACGCCCATCCGATAATCCAAGCAACCAACTCACCCATGGTAACGAATGAGTAAGCGTAAGCACTTCCTGAAATAGGAATCATTGCTGCGAATTCTGCGTAGCATAGGCCTGCGAACGCACATCCAATTGCAGCAACAATAAAGGAAAGGGTTACACCATTTCCAGAAGCTTCTGCGGCAGCAGCAGCAGTTCTAACAAACAATCCAGCACCAATAATGGCGCCCACTCCAAGAGCAACCAACTGAAAGGCGCCCAACGTTCTCTTCAACGATTTCTCTCCGCCTTCTGCATCTGCGAGCATCGCGGCTAAATCTTTTTTCCTCCAAAGTGACATAATACTAGGTTTAGGTATTCCACAAATATAATGGATTCGAACAAAGTTCAGTTTAAGTGGTTTAAACTTTACAATAGAAAAAAATGATACACACGGAAAAAGAGCTGATTGCGATACAAATAGACGAAATGGGAGATCAACACGTGATGACCACGATTGAGACTCCTATGAGGGAAGACGCTTTCTTGCTCAGTGATGAAGAGAAAATTGTGCAGATTGAAGAGAAGTTCAGAGACATCATGAATATCATGGGTATGGATCTTACAGACGATTCACTTCAAGGAACCCCACATCGCGTGGCGAAAATGTACATCAAAGAAATTTTCTCGGGATTGAATCCGGCAAACAAACCAGCGGTAAAACTTTTCGAAAACAAATACCAATACAAAGAAATGTTGGTGGAGCGTAACATTACCTTCTATTCGAATTGCGAGCACCATTTCGTCCCCATCATTGGAAAAGCACATGTGGCTTACATTTCAAACGGAAAAGTAATTGGACTTTCGAAATTGAATCGCATTGTGCAATTCTTTGCCAAGCGTCCGCAAGTGCAAGAGCGCCTCTCCATTCAGATTGCTGAAGAACTAAAGCGTGTGATGGAAACCGAAGATGTGGCAGTGCTTATAGATGCTGTTCACTTGTGCGTGAGCAGTCGCGGCGTGCAGGACTTCAACAGCGCAACAGTTACATCATCCTATTCGGGCGCTTTCAACAACGAAGCTACCCGCAACGAATTTTTGAAATACGTTAACCTCGACAAGTAATGAATTATCTAGTTATTGGTGGTTCGAAGGGCATTGGCGCTGCGACAGTAGAATTGCTCGAAGCGCAAGGACATACAGTTTATTTCACTTCACGCGAAGCCTCTTCCCATGTGAACAGTTTGGTTTGGAATATTGAAGACGATTCACTTAATCTTCCGGAAGGATTGGTTTTAGACGGATTGGTGTATTGTCCGGGCAGTATAAACTTACTTCCGGCCCACCGCATTTCTCACGAAGTGTTTCTTTCCGACATGAACATTAATGCCTATGGCGCGCTGAAGGCGACGCAGTTGGCACTTCCTTATTTGAAAAAATCAGAGTCGGCCTCTATCGTATTCATCAGCACCGTTGCTGTGAAATTGGGCATGCCCTTTCACGCGAGTGTGGCTATGGCGAAAGGCGCCTTGGAAGGATTGGGCAAAAGCTTAGCAGCTGAGCTCGCTCCGAAGATTCGCGTGAACGTCGTTGCCCCGTCGCTTACACAAACGCAATTGGCCGACAAATTCATCAACACTCTCGAAAAACTCGAAGCCTCTAACAAGCGCCATCCGCTAGGCAGAATAGGTCAACCGAACGATTTAGCTGAAGCTATTACCTTCCTACTAAGCAACAAAAGCAGTTGGATGACGGGACAGGTGATTGGATTGGATGGAGGGATGGGTTCGTTGAAAATGCTGTGAGATAAGCCTGGTGTTCGTACTTTCGCGACATAAAATTCTACTATGGCGCTTATTGAAGAGATGAACAAAAGTGGGAACTGGCTATTTCGTTGGCGCAGCTTTCTTCCGCTGGTATTGTATGTTTTAGCAGCTTCAGTTATCTGGTTTGAAATGGATACAGACAATCCGTTGTTCGATAAAACGTGGGCTTGGACGTGCCTAGGCATTTCGTTTTTCGGACAACTTATTCGTGTTTTAACAATAGGATATACTCCGAAAGGAACTTCAGGAAGAAACACCAAAGAAGGTCAAGTTGCAGACGAGCTGAATCACACAGGCATATACAGTATTGTTCGTCACCCACTGTACTTAGGGAACTTCTTTATGTGGCTAGGTATCATCATGTACGTTGGTAACTGGTGGTTCACACTTACTTCTTGCCTACTGTTCTGGTTATACTACGAACGCATCATGTTCGCGGAAGAATTCTTCCTTCGAAATAAATTCGGAGACGTGTACATCAAATGGACCGAAAGAACTCCGCCTTTCTTCCCGCGTTTCTCTTCATGGAAATCTGCACCTGTAGAATTCTCGTTGCGTAACGTTTTGAAACGCGAATACAATGGATTCTTCGCTGTATTCATTTCCTTCGCTTTGCTAGACGCACTGAAGAACTACGTGCACTTCGGATATTTCGGTTGGAAGGAAATCCTTACTCCGTTTTGGCACACCGCTCTGTTCAGCGGATTCATCGTTTTCATTGTTCTTCGTAGCTTGAAGAAATACACGAAAGTGCTAAACGTTAAAGGAAGAGAGTACAACGTTTAATGAAGACACTTTACATTATTCGTCACGCCGAAGCGGAAGACCTTTACGGACAGCCCGACAGCTTCAGACCGCTCACAGAACGCGGGAACCTTCAAGCGTTGGCGCTGGGAAATCACTTAGGACAACTTCCAACTAACTGGAT
>JBILTF010000094.1:0-7834 GCA_044371675.1 Flavobacteriales bacterium | reverse complement strand
GCAACTATTGAAACCTTCGCCACGTGATCACCTATTCTTACAAAGTACATTCCTGAAGGCCAATGCATTGAGTTGAAGTTCATCGTTTCATTTAACACAACTCCCCTTCCCAAGCATTTTCCAGTCATATCGCAGATGGTATAGGCATTTCCCATACAGTTCGGACTCACCTGAATTTTAAAAGAAGATGAAGCTGGATTCGGATAAACCGAAAGCACAGAAAGATGCAATTCCTCTTGAATATTGGAAGTTAAACACTGTCCAGGAATGTTCTCGTCCAACCAGGCTATTCGTTGAGTTATCCAACCCTTTAGTGTATCCAACTCCGCATTGAAGGTTGCAGGCATAGCGCCAATCTCAGGAGCTGGACCGCTTACGCCAAGTATTGGCCAACGTTGAAAGTGTCTGGCCTGTGCATTTTGAAGAAGGCCTCGACTGAATTCAATACTAGCAAAAATGATAGCAGTATCCAAAACATTCGTTCTGTAATATTCGTAATCGCAGCGCAATTCGTTTTGAAAAGTCGTGTCTTGTAACAAGCGCACGTAATAACCTGTGCCATAGTTATCGGTTCCACAATCGTTATTCAAATGTGCCCATCCTGAACCATCCAAATTCTCATACAACGAACAACCGTATAAATTCTTCCAAGCCCAATCGAAATCCCAAACGGGTCCGGCTTTCAATTTTCCTCCATTCGAATTTTTATCCTTATTGAAGAAAACACTCTTTTTAAATCCATCTGCATTTCGCGAAACTTCATTCACCAACAAATAATCGATGAACGATTTTGTATCTAAGTATTTTCGATAGCCCAATTCCGGATCTGCAAAATCTGCGCTGTATAGTGCCGTCTCCACAGAATCTATGAAAGAAGCAATGTAGTCTTTCTGAGGTTGAAGCAATTCAAGTTCGTTCGGAGATTGATATATGAAATGAATATCGAAACCAGGATGATCAATGGGAGAATAATTCGACTGAAAACTGTTGTTCCAATCCCATAAATTTTGTTGAAGAATATATCCACCTGTAATTGAATCTCCGCCTAAATCGAGCGGTGTCAAATTTGCAATGTCAACACGCGTCGAATCGCGTTTTATCTTTTCAGCCAACAAATAAATCCCTTTGTAAGAGCTGTCTACTCTGACTTCTACTAGGCGTGATCGAACACTGTAATTACCCATTCCTCCGAACATTTGAAATGCAAGTGCATTTCTTAGCATGGAACGGTCATTGTAATTGGAAATCAACACCCAATCATTCTCAGCCGGCATGCCCAATATTGAAACATTGTTATTTGTGCCATCAGCTAACCTCGTTTCAAATCCATAGGGCGTTTGCGGATATCCTGCAGAAGACGCCCCACGAATTTCAATTCCAATGTGCCCATTGTAAACATTAGCGCTGTCGTTCACATAAGTTAGATTGCCATACCCATTGTACTTAATCTCCATGGTGCAATTGACTTTCGTGTCTTGTACAATGGTTTGCCCTTGCGTATTGATTAACACAATCGGAATTTCCGAACTCTCGAAATTTACGACACCCAAATCGGTTGCGCACAAATCAAAAGTCCCTGTCGCACCCCCATATCCGAACACCTGCACATACAATGTTTCACCCGGTGTCATATCGAACAGGGTTGCAATTGAATAATAATCAACACCACTGTCATCGTCACATGCCACAGCCAAAACACTGATGCAATCTACACCTCTCCAAACAGCCAATCCGGTATCGTTTAAACTACCACTGGCCGTATTGAAATTTATATTTCCCGAGGGAGGCACAACAACCGAGTACCATTGATCAGCTCCTGAAAAACTCGCACATCCCGGATTAAGTCCTGAGTTACCTGCATTCACATTGCTGCCTGTTACACACGCCCCTAATTCCATGGGTATGGGATTGCAAGGTTGATTACCAGGAGGTGCCAGCGAACTGCAATTTCCTATTCCAGAAAAAACGTTTCCTACAGTAGGATATGGACCATTTGTAAAAAGTAAATTCCATGAAGCGTCATATAAACTATATGAATTCTCATTTTCATAATCAGCTGCGGTATAACTCAATTCAATGGAATCACCGTCACAGATTGCCAGAGTGTCTTGACTTCCATATCCTGCTGCGAAGAACACTCCAGCATCTATTCCATTCACTGTAATTGTCAAATATCCCCCATTCCAACCATCGCCATAACTATCGAAAGTTAAAAGGGTATAATTGCAGCATTGTGCATTTGATTCAGCGAAAGAAAATAAAACAAGAAAAAATAGAAAACACTGCTTCATCAGATAAAGATAAGACCGTTTGTGAAAATTATTTAAATTGATCCAAAGCAAAAAGAATGTACCTCTCCCAATCCCACCGCAAAATCTCATGTTCTCCTGCTCGAAGGTGATAGGCCATATTTCCAAATTCAATGGACTCGTTCGCAGATGGGTATTTGTATGGAATTTCCAATGTTGAATCGTACAGGGAATAAATCGCTTGCGATTTATAAAAGGAAAGATACTCGCCTTCAGGATCCGCCCAAGAATCTTTACTTGCGCTGGCGACATAAAGCGAACGTGGTGCTACCAACGAAAGCAACATTTCTTGATCTACCAACAACAACGAATCGTTTCCTCGGAAGCTTTGAAAATTTCTTGCGAACCAATACGGAAAGCGATTGGTTATTTTCTCAATATCCTCGCCGCGCATCGTTCTGAACTGCGAGGCACCTGCACATCCGGAATTGTTCGAAACCACCATATCGAATCGCTCGTCTGTTATTCCAGCCCAAAGCGCAGCTTTACCTAATCGCGAATGTCCTATGACCGCTGTCTTGGAATTTTTTGTTTCGGGTTGAAGTTCGAGATACGTTTGCAATTCTGAAAGTCCCCATGCCCATGCGGAGATACTTCCCCATTCATTTCTTTTCCGAAGGTGAACTCTTCCTTCCGCCAAACCGTGAACACCGTCTAAAAAACCGTTGTTTACATCGGGGTCGAAATCGGCATAGTGCGCTGTAATTAATCCACATTCACTTCCGACTATTATATCCAGCGGCCAGCGATATGCTTTTGTTCCCCGCGAATCGGCCGTTACACGATGACCCTTCGTCTTCACTCCGGCATTCTTCATGACATAATGCTTCGATTGTGTTAAAGTTGAAAGCGTATCAAGCGTGCTATTTCCAAAAAAATTCAACCCGACAAAAACAATAGGATCTTTAATATTTAACGGAAGAAACTTCGCGTAGTAGGATTTCATCTTTCTTCCCCTGTATTTGAAATCCGCTTGAATCTCGGTATGCTCCATTTTTACTCCACCAATAGAAATGGTGTCGACACTTAAAACAGAATACGAGACACTTGGATTGAAAGACGGGCGCTTTCCAAAAACATAATTCTCGTAATAATCAATGAGCTCTGGTTTCCGAACTTGTTCCCAAGTTGAGACATCGTTAATCTGCCTGTTGTTAAAGGACTTCCTCACCCCTTGAAGCGCGGGATCCAATTCTCTCAATTCAGTTGAATGAACTTTTTCTATTGAACGAACGCATGAATTAAATGAGAACGCAATAGTGCTTCCAACTAAAAATAATATAAGGGTATATCTCTTCATTTATTTCGAAAAACGAAGCGCTAGTTTATATCCAATCCAAGCCATTGGGATATAGGCCAATCCCAAATCAACGGCATCAAACCATAACGGAGATGGCAATTCAAATACCATCCATGCACCGCCTAAGAAAAATAGAAATCCAACCAACAATGCTCGGAATAACTTTCGGTCTTTTATGAATAACGTAACGAAGAAAGCTCCCACCAATGTTCCAATAGCGTGTGCTAGAAAAGGCATAATGAAATGTCTCGGCTCCATCATGGACATTGCTGCCTTCAATCCTTCCCCCGTTTTTAAGTTCGAACCAGCAGGTGCTGGAATAATCGAATCGCTGTAGCTAATGATTAATCCGTTTGCTATTCCGCCCGCAAATACGCAAGCGACAAACACCAATACATTCAGAACAATTCCTTTCATAATTTGAAATTTCGTGGTGAAGATAAGTCGATATCAGCAGAGCACCTAACTAACGCCTGCACCATTGTTTCGGAGTGAAGACGGGTAATAAATTATCTGTCTTAACTACCTTTGCACCCTTACTTCAACATTATGAAAAAGATTATTGAGTGCGTGCCGAATATTTCGGAAGGAAGAGACAAAGAGAAAATCAACACCATAGCACAAGCGGCTGCTGCTGTGCCTGGCGTAATGTTGCTCGATGTTGATCCGGGAGCTTCAACAAACAGAACAGTCATTACCATTGCGGGTGAACCTGAAGCTGTGCTCGAAGGCGCATTTCAATTGATGAAGAAAGCGCAAGAGCTTATTGACATGCGTTCACACAAAGGTGAACACCCACGCCAAGGTGCAACAGATGTTTGTCCGCTTGTTCCCATTGCTGGAGTTACACTTGAAGAATGCGCAGCTTATGCCCATCAATTGGGTGAGCGCGTTGGAAGAGAATTAGGCATACCAGGATATTTCTACGAGTCTGCTGCGAAGCAAGAGGTTCGTGCGAATTTGGCGAATTGCAGAAAAGGTGAATACGAGGCGATAGAAAAAATTTCAACTGCAGAATGGACTCCTGATTTCGGTCCGAAGGAAGTAACAGAAAGCGTTCGCAAATCTGGAATCACAACCATTGGTGCACGCGATTTCTTAGTGGCTTATAACGTGAATTTGAATACTACTTCAACGCGTCGTGCCAACGCAATTGCGTTCGACATTCGCGAGGCTGGACGTGTTTTGAATGAAGGTGGGAAACCTGTGTTGGATGTAAACGGAGAGCCTAAGCGCATTCCGGGAACATTAAAATCTGTAAAAGGAATCGGTTGGTTTATTGAAGAATACGGTGTTGCGCAATTGTCGCTGAACCTCACCAACATAAACATCACTCCAGTTCATGTTGCTTTTGAAGAATCATGTAACAAGGCGGCAGAGCGCGGTGTTCGTGTAACCGGAAGTGAATTAGTCGGATTAATTCCGAAGAAAAGTTTATTGGATGCCGCAGATTATTTCTTGAAGAAGCAAGAACGTTCACTCGGAATTTCCGACAATGAAAAAATAAAGATTGCCGTAAAATCTTTGGGATTAGATGACCTTGTTCCTTTCCACCCAGAAGAAAAAATTATTGAATTCATTATTGAAAAGAATTTAGGTGGCGGAAATAAATTGGTTGACATGAGTCTAACCGCTTTCGCCAATGAAACATTGAGCGAATCTCCTGCACCCGGTGGAGGATCGGTCAGTGCTTACTGCGGATCCATGGGCGCTGCATTAGCGGGAATGGTTGCAAACCTTAGCGCGCACAAGCGCGGATGGGATGCACGCTGGGAAGAGTTTTCGAATTGGGCCGTTAAAGCAAAAGATATTCAAGATGAATTGAATTGGTTGGTAGATGAAGACACGCAGTCTTTCAATAAGATTATGGAAGCCTTCGGTCTGCCGAAAAACAACGACGAAGAAAAAGCGGCGCGCACTGAAGCTATTCAATCTGCATCAAAATATGCGATGGAGATTCCTTTGCGCACAGCGCGTGTTGCATTCAAAGCCTTTGATGTTTGTGAAGCAATGATTGAAATTGGCAATCCCAACTCTGTGACTGATGCAGGTGTTGGGGCCTTAGCTATTCGCACTGCAGTGCTTGGCGCTTGTTACAATGTTCGCGTGAACTCTGGAGGAATTTCAGACAAAGTATTCACTGAAAAGTTGATGAACGAAGCCGCGGAGTTGGAGCAATTGACCGATGCGAAAGATGCGGAATTACGTGGCAAGGTTTTGGGGAAGATATAAAAAAAGATAAGAGAAGGTAAGAGAGGGAAAGATATAATCATTTATAAAATACATATGAAAAAAGCATTTTCGATTTTTGCTGTTTCGTTATTCTTGGGCTTCAGCTCTTGCGCGCAGAGTTTGAAAGACCTGAAGAAACAAGCTGAACAAAAGCTACAACAAACAATAAAAAATTCGGGGTATACAGAAGAAGAAGCTGGTAAAGCACTGAAAGAAGCGTTAAGCAAAGGAGCTACTAAAGGAACCGAATTGGTTTCAAAAGCCGATGGCTATTTCGGGAATCCGAAAATCAAAATTCCATTTCCTACAGACGCCAAAAAAGTTGAAGACAAACTGCGCAGTTTGGGTTTGAACAAAGAATGTGACGATGTCATTCTCTCTCTAAATCGCGCAGCGGAAGATGCCGGCAGCGCAGCGAAAGATATCTTCGTCCGTGCCATTTCAGACATGACCATTACCGATGCCATTAATATTGTGAAAGGTGGAGAAAACGCTGGGACAGAATATTTGAAATCGAAAACACGCGCTGCCCTGGTTGAAGCATTCAAACCCATTATAAAAACATCACTCGATAAAGTAGGCGCTACAAAGAATTGGGAGTTTGTTATTACACGCTACAACAAAATTCCACTGATTGAAAAGGTTAATCCAGACTTGGTTCAATTCGCAACGGAACGCGCCATTGATGGTTTATTCGTTAAAGTTGCGGAAGAAGAATTACTGATTCGCAAAGATCCGATTGCTAGAACTTCGGATTTGTTGAAGAAGGTTTTTGGAGGGTAGTCTACGTTCCGCAAAAAGTTTTAAAACTCAAATCATTTTTCGGATTGAAGGTGGAAAAAACATCTTCCGAAATTAGTTCGTATGGATTTTTAAGTCGATCAAGGTAGGACTGAAATAACTCCCAATTGTCGTTGTCCACTGCTTCTGCTAATACCCTTTCAACCCATTCATTGCGGGGAATGACAATTGGATTGACGTTTTCTTTTTCAATCTTATTGAAATTATTTTTCTGAGCCAACCACAAATCATAGCGAAGGCTAGTGGTTAAATAAACTTCACTCACTTCCTTTCCTTCCAGTAACAAAAATGAGTTTGTATAATCTGAATGTGTTTCTTCCATGATGGAAAGTAACTCTTCCACCCACTCTCTTCCTTCTTGTGTGTTTATCTCCACACCCAATTTCTCGCCCATCATTTTGTAATAAGCCGCTCCAAATTGCGAAGGGAATTCTTCAATGACTTCCACAGCCATTTCCTTAGCGACTTTTGGATTTTCATGAATGAGCGTCATTAAGCTATTCGCAAAAACCCACAGATTCCATTGTGCAATTCCGGGCTGACTAGCGAATGCATATCGCTTCGCAGTATCTATAGAACTAAAACATGTCTTTGGATCATACACGTTCATAAATGCACACGGACCGTAATCTATCGTCTCTCCAGATATGCTCATATTATCGGTATTCATAACGCCATGAATAAACCCTACGCGCATCCAATTGACGATTAAATCTATCTGCACACGAACAACCTCTCTCAACAAGGATAAATACGGATTTTCTAAACTCGCGCATTGCGGATAATGTCGCGCAATGGTATAATCTGCGAGTGCTTTCAAAACATCCTCGCTCTCATGCATGCTTGCATACTCAAACGTCCCAACACGCAAATGACTACTTGCCATGCGCGCTAACATTCCACCCTTCTCCATTCCATTGCGATGAATGGAATCTCCCGAATCTACTACGGCTAAAGTTCTTGTTGTTCGAACACCCAGTGCGTGAATGGCTTCGCTCATGATTGCTTCACGCAACATCGCCTTCAGCGTTGCTCTTCCGTCGCCTCTGCGGGAATAAATTGTTTCACCACTTCCCTTCAAATGAACATCGAAAAGATTCCCTTCTTCATTCTTCCATTCATCTACCAACGCTGCTCTTCCATCTCCTAGAATATTAAAGTGTCCAAACTGATGTCCAGCATAAGCCATTGC
>JBILTF010000093.1:0-7995 GCA_044371675.1 Flavobacteriales bacterium | reverse complement strand
CCCATACCTGAACGAAATAAATTCCGCTTTCAGAAGGGAGTTCAGTTAATACAACCTGATTGTTTCCCTGCGGAAAAGTTCTATTCACCACCTCATTCACCAATCTTCCATTCACATCGAACAATCGAATGTTTACGTCTGCCGCCTGTGGTAAATCGAATCCAACAGTGTACATGTCTTTCACTTCAGTTGGATATCCATATGCTTGAAATTCAGACGTGTTTCCTTCAACAACAAACGACGGATTAAAACCTACAAATTTCACCACGTTGTTTCCTGTGCATGGAATAGCCAAAGTATCTAACTCTTCAGCGTAACAAATATCTGCCGCGCTAGAAACACCACCAGTAACGGTCACTGTAGAGGATGTGGTGAAGTCGTTTGAAAACTTCGTAATCGCATTCGGACTCCAAGAACTCACGTAATAATTTCCGTAAGAATCGTGATCTACTCCGTCGCAGTTTCCAAGGTTTGTAGTCGTAATTACTGAAAGGCTGTAGGTAGCTAAATCAATCGCTTTAATAGATGCGTTCGCACCCCAACTCACCATAACCAATCTGTTGTTTGCTGCGTCGTAAGTCAATCCGTTTGGAGTACTCGTGGTATTCGCAACAACAATAGAACTTGAAGGTGCAGCAAGATCTGCAACATTCACTTCATGAATTTTCTTCACCGAAAAATCAGACACCCACAATTTGTCGGTGCCATTACTTGCCATTCCGTTTAGAAATGTAGTACCCGAAAGTGTAATGGTCATAACCTCCGCCCCGGTGATCACATCGTAACCCTTCACTGCACTTCCAACAATAGAGAACAAAACGCCGTTCATGACTTCCATTCCGTAATTCGACTTCGCTACACCCAACGTTCCTTGCGGAACTGCATCGCTGTGCATACGCACGACGTTGTTTCCATTTCCAACTAAAAAGATCTGATTGGTAGGATCGTATTCAACGCCTTCGATAGCAGTTAACGATTGTGCTTGTGACAGACTAGCACTTAGGGCTAAAACAAAAAATAGAATTTTTTTCATGTTGAAGTTTATATGAGCGGCAATTTACACATGTAAATCTATATCAGCGAAAGAAATTCTATCTTTGAAAAATGAATCATCAAGTAGATCTTACAACCAAACTTGGAATTTTAGGTGGAGGACAGTTAGGCAGAATGCTCATTCAAGAAGCTGTTAACTTCAACATTCACATTGCTGTATTAGACCCTTCGGTTAATGCGCCCTGCGCTGACCTTGCGAATAATTTCGTTGTTGGAAATTTCAACGACTATCAAACGGTTCTCGATTTCGGAAAAACAGTAGATGTTCTGACCATTGAAATTGAACACGTAGATATTGAAGCTCTTGAAGAATTGGAACGACTTGGAAAGAAAATATTTCCAACGCCACAGGCGCTTCGTACCATTCAAGACAAAGGACTTCAAAAACAATTTTATAAAGCGAACAACATTCCAACCGCTCCTTTCCACTTGATCGATAACGCAGAAGATGCGCTGTTGTTTAAAGAAAAAGGCCCGTTCATGCAGAAGCTTCGCAAAGGCGGATACGACGGAAAAGGCGTAACTCCTCTTCGCACAGAAGCAGAGTTTAACGCCGCGTTCGATGCGCCAAGCGTCTTGGAAGAATTTGTTCCTTTCGTGAAAGAACTTGCAGTGATTGTTGCTCGAAATGAAAGCGGAGCACTGACTACTTTTCCTTTGGTTGAAATGGAATTCAATCCGGAAGCGAACTTAGTAGAATTCATTTTCTCTCCAGCCAACGTGAACGTTGAAATTGAAAACAACGCGAAAAAAATAGCAACCGACATCGCCAACAAGCTAGAGCACATTGGTTTATTAGCCATTGAATTATTCCTTACCGAAGACGGAAATTTATTGGTGAATGAAATCGCTCCGCGCCCGCACAACAGCGGTCACCACACCATTGAAGCCTGCTTCGTTTCGCAATACGGCATGCACCTTCGAGCCATCTTGAATATGCCTTTAGGCAGCACAGGACTTCGCACTCCGGCTGTCATGATTAACCTCTTGGGTGAAAAAGGATTTGAAGGAAAAGCGCGTTACGAAAACATAGAAGAAGTGCTTCACACCGAAGGTGCGTACATTCATTTATACGGAAAAGAAGACACCAAGCCCTTCCGTAAAATGGGACACATCACAGTGTGCAACACGAATTTGGAAGAAGCGAAGGATACTGCGAGGAAGTTCTTGAAAGAGGTGAGGGTTATAGCGTAATTACTACGCAGATACTACGTAAGATACGTTGTAAGATTGCTTCGCAAAAATACCTTTTGAAAATTCTTGCGGAGCATCTTGTGAAACATCTTTCCTCCGGAATCTTGCGAAGCATCTACGCTCTGCGTCAGGGTTCAACCCAATCGCCATATTCCTTTATAAGCGAGATAAGCTCATCAACAGCTTGTGCTTCGTCAATGTTTTTCTTCACCACATTCTTCTCTTTGTATAGTGTAATCTTTCCTACACCGGTTCCAACGTATCCGTAATCGGCATCTGCCATTTCACCCGGACCGTTTACGATGCAACCCATGATTCCTATCTTCACACCCTTCAAATGCGAAGTGCGTGAACGAATCTTAGCGGTGGTTTCTTGAAGATCGAAAAGTGTTCTTCCGCAACTTGGACAAGAAATATATTCTGTTCTTGAAATTCGTGTGCGCGTTGCTTGAAGAATTCCAAATGCAATCGCGTTTGATTTCGCCAAAGAAGATTGACTGCTTGAAATAAGAACACCGTCGCCTAATCCGTCCAGCAACAAGGCTCCTAGGTCGGTTGAAGAATAAAGTGTGTATGCTTCTTCTTCAATATTGTAGGTGGAAGAAAGAACAACTGGACAAGTCCCTCCGTGATTCATCAATCTGAAAATCGCAGTTCTTCTATGTTGAACGGCATACTCATGAGAAGACTTCAACAACAACACAACCTTTGAATCTGATTTCAACACAGAAATAAATGACTCTGTCAAATCTTCCAATTCAACTTCAACAAAATTCAACTCCCCCGAACGTTCATTCGGTTGGGTGTATTCGATTGCAGTTAAAACCGGATAATGACGATCTCTATTTTTATGTTGAAGCCATGTTGCGTGCTCCATAGCAACACCAAGGGTTCCGGGAATTTCAAAATTCACCGTGTTCTTTCCAACAAACAAATAATCACAAGCCGAATCAGACAAATTCCATTTGTCCATATCAACAGAATACGCATAACCGACAGCGAAAAGAGAAGCGGCTGTTATTGTTTCGCGATTCGAATAATCTGCGAATACACGCGGAACATTCTTTCCACCAATATTTAAAACTTCGTGTGTGTGTCTTCTTGAGTAAGAGAAAAAATCCATTGGAATTTCTTCCGCTGGAATATGTAATCCAAGTGTTCTGTTTGCATACCGATCAACCAATAATTTAGCCACCGGCATCTCTGCTTCCGGCGCTTCGGTCAATGAAACACGAACAGTATCGCCAATGCCGTCTTCCAACAACGTACCAATTCCGATTGCTGATTTTATTCTTCCGTCTTCACCGTCGCCTGCTTCTGTTACTCCTAGGTGCAAAGGAAAAACTTCTCCTGCTTCCAAAAGTGTTTGCACCAACAATCGATAGGCTTGCACCATCACTTGCGGATTAGACGCTTTCATGGAAATAACCAAATTCTTGTAATTGCAATCGAGACAAATGCGGATGAACTCCATGGCAGATTCCACCATGCCTTCAGGGGTGTCACCATAGCGACTAAGAATGCGATCTGAAAGCGAACCGTGGTTCGTTCCAATGCGCATCGCAGTTCCGTGTTCTTTACAAATTTCAACAAGTGGAATAAATCGATCACGAATGCGCTTCAATTCAGCAGCGTATGATTCGTCTGTGTATACAATTTCTTCGAACTTCTTTTTGTCGGCATAGTTCCCCGGATTCACACGAACCTTCTCTACAATGCGCGCTGCAATCTCTGCGGCGTTCGGAGTGAAGTGAATGTCGGCAACCAGTGGAATGTTGTAACCCGCTTTTTGAAGTTCTTCGCGAATGTTGCGTAGATTTTCAGCTTCGTTTTTACTTGGAGCTGTAATACGCACCAACTCACAACCCGCTTCAATCATGCGAATACTCTCGGCAACGGTTGCTTCGGTATTCATGGTGTCGGCCGTGGTCATTGACTGCACACGAATGGGCGCGTCGCCGCCCATGGTTAATTCACCAATGGTTACTGAGCTCGTTTTAATGCGCTTGTACCCAAATAAATCTTCGCAGAATGGTTTCATTTACTCCGTAAGCTTACTCATTTCTTCGTTCATCTGAGCCTCTAACGCTTTTGTTAAAGAGTCAGCATCGCTTTCCAACTTATTGAAAGAATCTTCCAATTCCTTGGTCAAAATATCTATGTATTTACCGTCTTTGATGCACTCTTTTGTCTGGTCGTTTACATCGCTTGGTTTGTAATCTGCCTTCGGAAATTTCTCTGATATTTTCGCTGAAACGCAGTCACAAATTTTCACACCGTCCTCTTTCGAATAAAGACTACCCACCGTTTTTCCGCATTCAGATTTAACCTCTGCGCGTTTCTCGTCGTTCCATCCGCCGCACGATGCGAGACCTACTGCGATTGCAGCGAACAATATTAATTTTTTCATATTGAAATATTTAGTTTAAAAGTTTACTCTACTATTTAAAAACACGTTCATTGGCAGATTTGTTCTTATTGGCCAATTGCCCGCATGCCGCGTCAATATCTTTCCCTCTAGAGCGACGCACATTAACAATCATGTTCTTGCTTTCCAAGAACTTCGCAAAAGCCTCTACACGCTCAGGACTGGCCTGTTGAAACTCTCCGTCATCAATCGGATTGTATTCAATTATATTTATTTTAACTGGAAGCTGCTTGCAAAATTCGGCCAACTCCTTTGCGTCTTGGATCGTATCATTAAAGTCTTTGAAAATAATGTACTCAAACGTTATTCGCGTTCCTGTTGCTTCGTGGAAATACTTCAAAGCCTCAGACAATGCATCTAAGTTATTCGAATCGTTAATTTCCATGATCTTGCTGCGCTTCACGTCGTTCGCTGCGTGCAGCGAAAGCGCTAGGTTAAACTTAACCTTATCGTCGCCAAGCTTTTTAATCATCTTAGCGATTCCCGCTGTGCTTACGGTAATGCGCTGTGGCGACATGCCCAGTCCTTCCGGACTGGTGATCCATTGAATGGATCGCATCATGTTGTTGTAGTTGAGCAAGGGCTCTCCCATGCCCATATACACAATGTTTGTTAGCGGAGTCTTGTATCGCGTAAGCGCCTCGTTGCGCAAATAATTCACCTGATCGAAAATCTCTCCGCCTGTTAAATTGCGCAACATTTTCAGTCTTCCAGTAGCGCAGAACTTACACGCCAAGCTACAACCCACTTGCGAGGAGATGCAAGCTGTCATTCGCTTTGTTGAAGGAATTAACACCCCTTCTACAACCTTGTCTCCGTCTACTTTAAACGCACATTTAATGGTCTTGTCAGCACTTATTTGTTGCTCATGCAAGACGGCTTTAGATAAATAATACTTCCCATCGAGCACCTCACGTAATTCTTTGGGCAAATTCTGCATGTCAGAAATACTTGCAGCACCTCGCTGCCACATCCATTCCCGAATCTGCTTCGCACGAAACGAAGGAGCGCCAAGTGTTTTCAACTCGGACATTAGCTCTTCCGAACTCAATTCTCGCAAATCCTTTTTTGTATTCATGCCGTGCAAAGATAGATAGCTTACATTTGAATCACATTGTCTTTTCATGAAGCGACTGATTTTTATATTCATCTTTTTTCCTGCGATAATCTGTTTCGGGCAAACTGATAGTCTTGACGTTGTTCTACCCCCCGATACAGTCATGCCTTTTCCGGAAATTAACATCGAAGACTTCGAAATGGCTCCCATGCAAATTCTTGAAGACGATTACAACTCCAAGGACTATATCCGATACATGTGTTTCTTCACTGGTGTTGATTTCGGCTTGGTATCATTTCAAAACACAACGTTTCCAATACAGCCAAAGCAATCGTTCGCTGTACGTTTGAATCTGGTGGAATATAAAAAGCAGTTGTTCGAAAATAGATTTGGTTTTTTCTCGGGAATTTCATTGGGCTACCAACAAATCGGATTTCAAGATAATTTCAAGTTCATTAACACAGGCACAGAAACCCATGTGTACTCTGATACAATCGATTATTTGAAAAATCAGCTACGTTCTTTTTCGGTTTCTGTTCCATTTATGTTTGAAATAAATAGCAAGAACACCTTCAAGAATAATGTGCACGTAGCATTTGGCGTGCAGGAGAGCTACCGCTACGCGAGCAGCACTTATCAAATGCACAAGACCAATGAAGCCACCATTATTCGAAAAAACAGCGAAGAAATTTATGTCAATAGATTCAACATGGAAGCGTGCGTACGTGTTGGGTTTCAGAATCTAACTTTTTTCGCTTCGCGATCTTTAACTCCACTTTTCAATCCGAATAAATTTCAAACTGAAATTTATCCAATGACCATTGGGCTATGTATAATTCCAGCCAATACCAAACCCAGCGATTCAGAAAATTTCGATTTTTAAAAACATGACTCTACGCTCACGCATATACGTTTCGCTTTTTTCTGTCATTGTCATCTCGTTTGTAGCAACGGGCATTGTCGCGTGGCTCGACCACTCCGAACATGATATTACCTTCAACGAAGAGCGTATTGCGGAAAAAGAAAAATCTATCCGCGCATCGCTCGAATACCTACTTATTCAAAACGGTGGATACATCGATCCCGATTCCATAAACCAGCTTCTAGGCGACAAAGTCTGTGAGCTTTCTGAGGTAAATAATCTTTTTATTACAATCTATCATTTAGACGGAAGGTATCGCCTTTCAATGAATACAGATACCGCGGATTTTAAAAAAATTCCAATGCAGTTGAGCGCTGAACTCACCAAACGAATTACAACCGAAACAAAAGAGAAAGCCATTATCCTTCCGTCAGAAACAAATTCCTCTCAAAATTTAGCCTATTGGTGCTTCCGCGATGATTACGGAAGACCTTTAGCCTTAGTGGGTATGCTTTACGAAAAGAAAGAAGTCGAAAAAGCCAAGCTCTGGAATTTCATGAAAGAAATTGGTACAACCTACATTGTGCTTTTCATTCTAGCAGCAGGAATTGCATTTCTTATCACACGTGATTTCACAAAATCACTAAGCAAATTAAGTGAGAGCATCAATCATTTGAAACTCGGAAAAAAGAATGAGACGTTAGAGTGGAAAAGCAACGATGAAATCGGACAACTTATTCAAGAATACAACAGCATGTTGTTTCAGTTGGAAGCTAGCGCCGATAAGCTAGCGCAGCAGGAGCGTGAAACAGCTTGGCGCGAAATGGCGCAGCAAGTAGCACATGAGATTAAAAATCCGCTTACGCCCATGAAGCTGCGCATGCAGCATTTACAACGCTCGTGGCAAGATCATCCGGAAGAATTTCAAACACGTTTGAATGATTTTGTGCAGAGTATGACGGATCAAATTGATACGCTCTCGCACATTGCACAAGAGTTTTCAAACTTCGCTAAAATGCCGCAGTCAAAGAACGAACGGCTGAATCTTCAAGACATCGTGAAGTCCGTTCTATCTACATTTGAAAATGAAAATCAGACCATTTCATTTTATCAAAACACCCATGATACTGCGTTCGTTTTTGGAGATAAATCTCACGTCATTCGTGTATTGAACAACCTCCTAACAAACGCAATTCAGTCAATTCCTACCGAGCGGAAAAAGAACATTTCTCTCGGGTTGCGCTTTTCTAAAAATCACGTTACAATAAAAATAACCGATAACGGGAGTGGAATTTCCCCGGAAATTTCTAAGCGCATTTTTATGCCGAACTTCACTACACGAAGCACTGGCAGCGGACTTGGATTAGCCATGGTGAAGAGCATTGTTACACAGATGAACGG
>JBILTF010000026.1:0-27299 GCA_044371675.1 Flavobacteriales bacterium | reverse complement strand
AGTGTGTCGCGTTTGGTTCGTGATCCTTTTTGAGAATAATACAGACCAATTCGAAGTCCGTTTTTTTTGTTGAATGGAGCGTTGACATAGGCTCCTCCAGTTACTCCAAATTTATCCCATCCGCCAAGGCCATCTCCACTTATTTGAGAGGTGGTCATGCCTATAGCTATTCCTGCGTTGAATGCTTGTTGAGCATGTAATTCGAAGGAAAGAAGAAAAAGGAAGAAAAGCTTAGTTAATTTCATATTCTATAGCATTCAAAACTGCGTGTGTGTTGGCGTCAACCAAATATCCAACAACAGTCATATTTGTAGGTTCCCAAATTATTTGGGATGGAATAGTAAAGCTTGTCGTTGCGCTGAAACCGACACTTGGATTGTTGACCACTAGGTTTCCCATTGGTTCAGAAACATTAGTTCTAAGCACGTGTTCGTGCTCGTATTCTTCAATTTCAGATGGCGTTTGGCTGTAATCTTCTTGGGGACTTATTAAGTGATTTTCAACTAAAAGAACTACCAAATTCACATTACCGGTATATCCTTGAAGGAATTGTGAATTCATGTGAATATTGAAAACATTATCAGCGCTCACATATTCGCAATTGGCTTGCAATTGAACAGGCGTAGTGACATTCATTTGATTCGTTACAATGTCTTGCCAGCTGCTCGGATTGGCTGGGTCTAGATATTCGTAGCTGCTTAATCCGCCAAGGCGGTCAATCCGTGCAGTCGGATTGAAACCGCCGTTCAGCTGTGCCCAATAAAGATTTCCTACAGGAGTAGTATAATCTGTCTGAAACAAGGTGCCACCGGTTGAGGCAAGGGAACCGGCGTGAATGGCAACCGTTACCATTCGCGCGCCAAGTTCCGCGCCTAGCGCTAAAGCAAGCGAAGTAGAAGGTGGACAGAACCCGCACAAGTGACCTGTAAATTCCTCGAAAAGCACGTTTTTTTCAGCAACAGTGATTGTTGGAAAGGTTGGTGCTTGTCCGTACAAATCTTCGCGATATTTGTTTTTTGCTACTGTAACCGGATTTTCAATTTGGTCACAAGACCCAAACAATAGGGCAAAAAACAAAAGTGATAATATTGTCTTTTTCATATTAAAAACTGGCTGTATACATGAGTTCAAATCCATTTGTTGCTGGCACTGCTCGACAAACACCCCCGATGCAGAATACACCTTCTCTGCGCTTTCCATAACCTAAGGTAATTCGCTGCGAACCGTTTATATAACCGACTGTTCCAAATAAGTAGTGAACCCGCTTTTCTTCTGTTGAATTCCCGTAATTGTATTGGTCAATCAAGGCAACAGTCCAATGTGGCGAATGAGAGAATTCAGCTACAACAGTAGCCCAATCTCCTTTGTCTTGATCTGTTTGAAGACCCTGGAATTCAAGATGAAGATTGTCCTTTGGAGTGAATTTGTAATTCAATTCGACCACTTCAATATTTGCATATACAATTCCCTTGAAGTCATTCGTAACAGGTGTTGCAAGTGTATTGAATTCGAAATAATAATATGTGAAGGCTGCGGAGAATTTTTTGCTCAATTTTTTCTTGACTTCTAAATTGAAATCCCGAACGTATTTGGTAGGCCCAAACTTTAATGAATTTACTTCATACCCGTCTGTGTATGCTTCAATTCCCTTAAGTCGGGTCGTATCTAAGCCATTCGCAGCTGCGAAGTTTGCAGAGAGCTGTGTGCCGTATTTGCCTCCTAGTTTTGTTCCTTTTTTGAAAGTGTAAAAAACTTCTCCCATAAAGCTTACTTCTCCGGTTAGCGGCGTGGCATAAGGGTACAAGGTTGCTGCTAGGTTGTGTGTATGTTGTTTTGTTATTGAAGGAAGGTAGTTGGTAGGCACATCAAATAACTTCAAGTTACGATCTGCACGGAAACTCATGTTGTCTATGTATTTCACAGCTGCATTTACCCCAAGACCGCTACCGCTGTAAGAAGCGTTCAAAAAGAATGCTTTACCTTTTCTATAGAGGTAGGCGTTATCCGCACTTGGGTCATTGATTTTCTGAGCGTATTCCGCCGATAACGCTAAAGCTTTTCTATTTAGCTGTAAACGAACAGCAGAGTTAGAAACGTTATTTGGAGTTAGGAAAACTAAGGAATCTTCGAAACGGGTTTCTCCGCTCTGGTATCGACTTACAAAGCTAGCCCCTAGGGTCAGTTGCGTTTGTTTTTCTGCAAGCGATTTGAAAATAGAGTTCAGGTTGAATTCAGCATCGCTTCCGCGAATTATTCCATCAGCATTGATGATTTTACTATCAAATTCAAGTCTCTGGCGACCGTATATACCTTTCAGAGTTATCCCTTTTTTAGGAGTAATGATTAATCGGGCACCATCGAGTGCATTGTCAATTCCCAAGTTTGGTTCCCAATAGGTGCGAAGGGTTAATCCGTTTCCAAATTGTTCGTAGAAATTTCCTATCGTAACATTGAAAATACTGTCTTGGTATTGAATGTAACGGTTTCCAATTCCGGTGCCCTTGTATCTGTTTTGAGCGCTGAATCCTTGAATGGCATTGTTATACGTTTCAAAGCGCATACCAGCGCTGAAACCGCCTTGGGTGTACATTAGATTTCCAAATCCGTTTATTGCGGTAGTTGCAGGGGGAACGGTAGCTCCAATCAGAGTGTCTTCACTGTATTGTTGTGAAAGAAACTGGAAATTGCCATGCAATTGACCAGGTTTTTTCGGGTCGCCTTGTGCCTGAGCTCCAAAAGAAAAACCGAGCAAGGTTAAAAAAATAAGTATCTTTTTCATTCTATTCATTGAGCTTCGAAAATACGTCGCAATCGGAAATAAAAAAAGCCCTTTCGGGCTTATAAATAGGAATGAAGAGAATTAGTGCTTCAATTTTAAAAGTTGCTCGTGAACTTCAGCTTCGTCGCCTTCTGCATAGTTGTTATGTTGCCAAACGATTTTCCCCGTTCCATCCACTAAAAAAGTGTGAGGAACATTGTTTACGCCCAAAGCTTGCGCGAACTGTTTGTTGCTGTCGAGAAGGATTTCGTATGGCCACATGACACTGCTTACATAGGGCGCAACACGCAAAACAGATCGTTGGTCGTCGATAGAAACCGCAATGATTTTCACCCCAGTCTCCGCTTGCCATTCTTCATATAAATCCAAATAGTTGTTTAATTCCTTTTTGCAAGGACTGCACCAAGTGGCCCAAAAGCAGATGAGCGTTGGTTTGCCGTCTTGTGCAAGATTAGCAGTGTTGATGGTTTTCCCGTTGAGATCTTTTAACGAGATGCTTGGCAAGGTTTCTTGTGCGGCAAGTCCGAATGAAACAAACAAGAAGAGGATAGAAATTGAAAGACGCATAAATATTTTTTTTAAAAGTAAAAAATTTTAGCCAATGACTGTACCAAAAAAAAGAGCCGACGCATCGTCGGCTCTTCTTCCTTGATAAAATCAAGATTATTTTACAGAAACACGAACAGTGCTAACTGTTCCGTTGATAGTTACATTCAACATGTAAACACCAGCAGAAAGGTCAGAAACATCTATGCGTGAAGTGTAGTTTCCAGCAGTTTGGCTGCCAACGTGCTCAGTCATAACACGCTCTCCAAGAATGTTAATCACATCTACACTAACAACACTGTTGTTCGTTAAACCGTAGGCAACATTGATGAAGTCATTTGCAGGGTTAGGATAAACGCTAACACCAGCAGAAAGATTAACTTCTTCGATACCAACTACAGTGTTCACTAATGAAGGTGCAGAAGCTTCAGAGAAGTTATACGTTCCATCATAGTTCCAAACTGTAGAGAAATTAGCACCGGCATCGCTTACCGTTGTAACGATCATATGTCCGTTTGCAACACCATCTGAATATTGCAACTCATAAAATCCATCACCATAGCTATCGGCAGCGTTGAAGAAGTAACATCCTGTTGAAGGAAGGTAAACGTTTTCAATTTTAGTTGAATAGTCAGCTGGACGAGGTGCAGGGCTGTAATTAGCAGAAGCAACTACGGTACCCGCTTCGTCGGTGATAGACCATGAAGATTCTTCAGGGTAAGCATCGAATAAGATATCAATCTTAACGTGTGTTGTTCCATCGGCTGCAAATGTGATGGGCGCTGTTGTAGCGTTATTAGAATTATCATCATCGGCAGAAGTGATTGAAACGTTCAATGTTGCAGGGCCTGTTAATGTAACGGCACCAACATTTACTGTTTCAAGAGCATATGTGTCTAAATTTCCAGTCCATTCGAATGTTACCGGAGCAGTGCCACCAGTCACGGTAATTGTGCAAGCAGTCAGAGGAGCTGTCCCGTGATTTTGAATTGTAACAGCAACATCAACACTACTGCAAGTAGTTAAATCACCGTTGTAACTTACCATCAAAGGATCGTTCAATTGTGAAGCAATTGGAGCACAATCACTTGAAGTTGCATATAACGTAGTAGCATTCGCTGGACCAACTTCTGTTACAAGTCGATTAGGGCATATGCGGTAAACGGTTGGGTAGTAATTAATAGAATAATCGTCATTGATTGCATTGGCTGCAGCAGTAGCTGGGTTAGCCATTGGAAAATCCACTGGAGTTCCAGAAGGGTTTAGCCAGTTACCGACTGTGTTAGAGCCAGTACCTGCCATATCAGTAGCAGTAGTCGCACCGTCACCGTCAATCCAGATTACCATAACGTCATTAGTAGTTGTAGCAGATACTCCAGGAGCATTAGCAGGACCGTGGTTTGCATACAATTCATCCAAGGCACCAGAAATGTGGAAATTCCAACATGGACCACACCAGGTAGCAGAAACATCAAGAAAGACAGTGTATCCTTGATCTAGGTAGTTGTACAAGTTGTGAGAAACACCGAATTGGTCAGTGATTGTGAAATTCTCTGCGTATGAACCAGCAGGTAATTGAGCAAAAGACATTGTTGACGACATTACGGCAACAACCATCAATAGTAGAGCTTTTTTCATGTAATAAATTTTTAAAAGGTTTCTTTAGGGCAACGAATATAAAGAAATATTTCGCCCAAATACTTTTTATATCTTTGGAAAATGAAAAAAAATCTTGTCTTTTTTGGATTGGTGCTATCTTTCCTAGGAATGTCAGCCCAAAGTATTGAATTGGTTAATCCTGTGGTTCAAGTAAATGCCACCGCTGCAACCTTAACAGGAGCAGGTGAAATGGTTGCCGAATGGCCCGTTACAAACATTTCTGATGTTCAAATTTCTGTAAAATGCAGCAGAAGTGTAATTGCTGAAGTTGCTGGTACTTCGAATTATTTCTGTTGGGGAGTTTGCTACGGTGTAACAACAAACGTTTCGCTTTTAGCGCAGACAATTCAAGCAAGTGACACCAATCACACGTTCTATGCTCACTACAAGCCTCTTGGTAATCCTGGTCAAACAATTATTCGCTATTGCTTTTTCAATACAGCAAATCCAGCAGATCAAGCTTGTCAAAATGTTAGTTTCTGCTATGAATCGGATTGTGCAATGGAAGTATCCGAGCAAAATTCAACCAAGTTTGAGTTGGTTGGAAGTAATCCTTTAAAAGGATTGAGCTTCATCAACTACCGACTTCACGCTGGTGAAACGCAGGGTCAACTATTGATTACGAATCTTCAAGGCGAATTAGTGAAAAAATCTGTTGTGAAAGGAAATTCAGGCAGCATCCTTTTGAATGCACAAGACTTCGCTTCTGGTATTTACCACTTCACTTTAATGACCTCAAAAGGAAGCGAAACGTTACGCTTAGTTGTAGAATAATTCAAGAAAGATTTAAGCAAGGACAACCTCGATTTTCGAGGTTGTTTTATTTTTGCAAACTCAAAGAAAGAACATGAAGCAAATTAAGAAGAAAGAGGCGTTAGATTATCACGAGTTAGGTAGGAAAGGGAAATTAGAAATAGTGCCAACGAAGCCATACAGCACACAGCGAGATTTGGCAATGGCCTACTCTCCTGGTGTTGCAGAGCCGGTGAAGGCTATTGCAGCGAATATTGACGATGTATACAAATACACGGGTAAGGGAAATTTAGTTGCGGTTATCTCAAACGGCACTGCCATTCTTGGCCTTGGAAACTTAGGTCCAGAAGCCAGTAAACCCGTTATGGAAGGAAAGGGAATGCTCTTCAAAATATTTGCAGATATCGATTCAATCGATATCGAAATGAAGGCCACTGAAGTAGATGACTTTGTGAACACGGTTATTAATATTAGCCCAACGTTTGGAGGTATTAATCTGGAAGATATTAAAGCTCCCGAGGCATTCGAAATTGAAGAGCGTTTGAGAGAGGCGTTGGACATTCCAATCATGCACGACGACCAACACGGCACGGCAATAATCTCGAGTGCTGCTTTGTTAAACGCGTTGGAAATTGCAGGAAAGAATTTAAGCGAAATAAAAATAGTCGTTAGTGGAGCCGGGGCTGCTGCGCTGAGTTGTTTGAATACTATGATTGGTCTAGGATTGAATCCTCTGAATATTCGCATGTTCGATTCGAAAGGACTCATTAACATTTCGCGTGAAGATATCGACCATAGAAAGAAAAGATTTGCAGTTGATTCAAATGAAAAATCTCTCGCGGAAGCATTGGTAAATGCCGATGTATTCTTGGGTCTTTCGCAAGGAAATATTGTCACTCCAGAAATGGTTCAATCCATGGCAAGCAATCCGGTTGTTTTTGCTTTGGCTAACCCCGATCCTGAAATTCCATATGAAGAAGCGATGGCTGCAAGGCCAGATGTCATTATGGCTACAGGAAGAAGCGATCATCCGAACCAAGTGAATAACGTTCTTGGATTTCCATTTATTTTTAGAGGAGCATTGGATGTTCGTGCAACAAAGATTAACGACGCAATGAAATTGGCTGCTGTTAAGGCTTTGGCAGATTTAGCGAAATCTACTGTTCCAGAAGAAGTAATGGAAGCTTATCACATTACAAGTCTATCCTTTGGGAAAGATTATATTATTCCAAAGCCAAATGACCCAAGATTATTGGTGGCTGTTTCAACAGCCGTGGCAAAAGCGGCTATTGAGAGTGGAGTCGCTAAAAATCCAATCACAGACTGGGATGCCTACGCAAGCGAACTTCTTGGAAGAATGGGTCGCGACAATGCGCTCACAAGAGGAATTTCAGAGCGCGCAAGAAAAGATAAAAAGCGTGTTGTTTTTGCTGAAGGTGATAATCCAAAAATTCTGAAAGCGGCAGAGCAGGCGAAAGACGACGGTATTGCCATCCCAATTTTATTAGGAGAAGAGTCTAAAATTCGCGAGCTTATTCGTGAGTTTGATTTGGATTTGGCAGATGTAGAAATCATAGATCCACGCCTCGAGTCACATCGAGCAGAGCGTGAAAAATATGGCGAGTTTTTCTACCAAAAGAGAATGCGCAAAGGCATTACCAAAACAGAGGCTTCACGCATTATGCGCGAGCGGAATTATTTTGGAGCAATGATGGTTGAAACGGGTGTTGCAGACGCCATGATTTCAGGAATGACACGCAATTACGCAAAGGTTATTCGTCCGGGATTAGAAACCATTGGAACTGCGAAAGATATAAAAACAGTTTGCGGAATGTACATCGTACAAACCCCTAAGGGGCCTATGTTTTTTGCAGATACTACTGTGAACAGAGATCCTACGGCAGAGCAATTGGTAGACATCACATTGTTAGTTGCCGATGCCGTGACAAAAATGAAAATCGCACCAAGAATGGCCATGCTGAGCTATTCAAATTTCGGTTCTTCACACGGTTCTGATCCTGAAAAAGTCGCCAAAGCGGTTTCAATTCTTCATCACAATCATCCTCATCTTATTGTTGATGGGGAAATTCAAGCAAATTTCGCCCTTAATCCTGAGATGAGAAAAGAGAATTTTCCATTTTCTAAATTAGCCGACTCGAAAGTAAACACACTTATTTTCCCAAATCTTTCTGCTGGAAATATTAGCTACAAAATTCTTCAAGAAGTTGCCGGAATGGAGGTTATAGGTCCGATTTTATTGGGAATGAAAAGGAGTTATCATATCTTACAAATGGGCTGCTCTGTGCGCGAAATTGTGAATATGGTTCGTATTGCAGTAGTTGACGCTCAAGCCAAAGGAACCTTAAACAGATAATATGCTCTACTCGTTAACAGGACAACTTATTGAGAAATCACCGGTACATGCCGTAATCGATTGCAATGGAGTGGGATATTTTTTGAACATTAGTTTGGCCACCTATTCCGCCCTTCCAAACAACGGTGAGGTCATGCTTTTCACACATTTGCATGTCAATGGCAACGATTATTCCTTTGTGCTCTATGGATTTTATTCGGATCAAGAAAAGGAGCTGTTCAAGAAACTGGTGAGTGTAAGCGGTGTAGGTCCGAATACCGCTCGAATGGTCCTTTCAAGTTTGAATGTAAACGAACTAATTCAAGTAATAGCCAGTAAAGACCTTCCTTCCCTGAAGAGAATCAAAGGCATTGGCGAAAAAACGGCCGAAAGAATTCTAGTAGATCTTCACAACAAGGTCGGTAAGGTCGATGGAACTTTTGTTGAAAAAGTTGGCGGACTTCACAATACAACTCGTCAAGATGCGTTAGTGGCACTGTCCCAATTGGGCCTAGACAAGACCAAAACTGAAAAAATGTTGGATAAAATTCTTCTGACAAATGGCGAGTTGCTATTGGAAAATCTTATTAAACAGGTGTTGAAACAGATATAGCATTGTGAAAGAAGTTGTCCTCCGCCTCCTATCAAGAGCCATTTTCGTAATGGCCCTTTGTGTTTCTGGTTGGTTGGCTTGGGCAAATACTTCTGTTCAAACGAGGGTAATTGCCAAATCAAATCACAACTTCGTGTTTGCACCGGATACCGTAACTCCAATCTGGCCGAACGACGACAGTCCTTTACCCAGTGAAGGCAATGGCGGAATTGAAATTCCACTTCCCAATAATATTCATTATTCTGTTGAATACAATCCAGAAACGGGTCGTTATGAAGTTATTCAAAAAGTTGGGGACAAGTTCGATTATCGTAGAGCCACCGCGATGGATCAAGAGGATTTTTTAAATTTTCAACTCGATAAAAATGTTTCCAAGTATTGGAACAAAATCAAAGACGACAAGGCTGCGGCAAACAAAGAATTTGCTCCAGTGATTAAAGTTGGCGGGGACAATTTCGAACATATTTTCGGGTCGAATGAAATTGAAATCCGCCCTCAAGGTTCGGCCGAATTAACGTTCGGTTTGAATTCTCAGCGGACCGAAAATCCTCGTATTCCCGAACGCCAGAGGAAGAACACTAACTTTAATTTCGATCAGAAAATTCAAATGAATGTCATTGGTAATATCGGTACCAAGATGAAATTAAAGGTGAATTACAACACCGAAAGCACATTCGATTTTGAGAACAACATGAAGGTGGAATACACCGGTGATGAAGATCAAGTCATGCGCAAAATTGAAATGGGAACCGTAGCCTTGCCTCTTACCGGAAGCTTAATGCCCGGCAGTCTTGGTTTGTTCGGTGCCAAAATTGAAACGCAATGGGGAAAGCTAAAGAACACGACAATTCTTACCCAACAAAAAGGTGAACGAAAAGAAATCACTGTTCAAGGCGGTGCGCAAACCACACGTTTTGATATTGCAGCAGACAATTACGAAGCGAATAGACACTACTTTCTTTCAGGATTCTTCAGAGACAATTACGACAATGCTCTAGCCTCATTGCCTGTTGTAAATAGCGGTGCGAACATCACGCGTATTGAGGTTTGGGTGGTGAATCAACAAGCCAACACGCAAGATGTTAGAAATATTTTGGCATTTACTGATTTGGGTGAGAACTCTCAATACATTTCCACAGATTACAATAACTCTTCTCTGATTAGCCCTGGGCAACTTCAAAATCCGGACAATGAAAACAACAACCTCTTCAATGTTTTAAGCAATAACCAGAACATCTTAGATTTCTCAAATGCCAATGCCGCCATTCAGGCTTTGGGTTACGGAATGCGTCAAGGAATTCATTACGAGCGCATAGGAAACGCTCGAAAACTGACTCCGTCTGAATACAGCTACAACGCACGTCTAGGATTCATTTCGTTGAGGCAATCACTGAATAATGCCGAGGTTTTGGGTGTGTCGTATGAGTACACATTGAACGGACAAACCTATCAAGTAGGTTCACTGTCGCAAGATGGAGTTGCCGCACCACAAGCCCTAATGTTGAAAATGTTGAAGTCTTCAATCACCTTGGTGAAACTTACGAATGGTGATCCTTCTCCGCTTTGGAAGAACATGATGAAGAACGTTTACAATCTCGAATCATTCGGAATTTCTCCAGAAAATTTCAGATTGGAAGTTTGGTACAATAACCCAGCAACGGGTGTAAACATGAATTATATTCCACGAGAACCGTTAAGTGGAAAGCTATTGCTTCAAGTCATGAATCTTGATAGAATCGATGCGCAACAAATGCCAGGAAGCGATGGATTCTTTGACTTTGTTCCGAACGCTTCAACGTCGGGCGGACTAATTGACGCATCTACTGGTAGGGTGTTCTTTCCAGTGGTTGAGCCCTTTGGTTCGCATTTGTCTGATCAGATTTATGCTGGTTTAGGAAATACTCCTCAAGCTGCGCAAGTTGTTTCACAAGTTGTTTTTCAACCACTTTACGATTCAACTAAGACGGCAGCACAAATTGGTTTCCCTCAACTGAATCGATTCAGAATTAAGGGAGAGTATCAAAGTGCTTCGGGTTCTGAAATTTCATTGAATGCGTTGAACGTTCCGCAGGGTGCGGTTACCGTTACAGCAGGAGGAATGAGACTTGTTGAAGGAACCGATTTCACAGTGAATTACAATTTGGGAAAGGTTACCATCCTCAATGAAAGCATCATGAGTTCTGGACAACCGATAAAGGTTGCTGTAGAAAGTAACTCTATGTTTAATCTGCAATATAAGACTTTAATAGGAAGCCGATTCGATTATAAGTTTTCTGACAATCTCGCAATGGGAGCGACATTCATGAATTTGAAAGAAAGACCGCTTACTCAAAAGGTAAATGCAGGAGACGATCCTGTGAACAATGCCATGATGGGATTCGATTTGAATTTCCAAAAGGAAGTCCCAATCATAACAAAATGGATTGATCGTATTCCCGGAATTCAAACCAAAGAAAAATCAACAGTAACGTTTAGTCTTGAAGCAGCGAAGATTTTCCCGGGTCACTCACGGGCTATATCAAAAGATGGAAATGCATACGTAGATGATTTCGAGGGAAGTCAGAGCGTTATAGATCTTCGTTCGTTAAATCAATGGTTCCTTGCTTCAACGCCGAAATTGCAGTCTACCCTTTTTCCTGAAGGAGATTTCGAAGACAGCTTGGTTTATGGCGCGAACCGAGCGCAATTATCTTGGTATATAATTGATCCACTTTTTTACAGAAATAGTTCGTACACCCCTCCTAACATCACAGCAGATATGCAAAGTGATCACCGCATGCGTGAGGTGTTGGAATCTGAAGTTTTCCCAAATAGACAATTACCTTCGGGCACACCTCCCAACATTACGTGCCTAGATTTAACCTACTACCCAGAGGAAAGGGGCATGTACAATTATGAATTGCCGAATGGCTATTCGGGACGAACCTCCGGATTGAATGACAACGGAACATTGAATGACCCAGCGTCTAGATGGGGAGGAATTCAACGTGCGCTAACAACAACGGATTTCGAAACTTCGAACGTGCAGTTCATTCAGTTTTGGGTAATGGATCCATTCCATGAAGATTCGGAAAATATCCAGGGAGGTGACCTTTATTTCAATTTAGGAAACGTTTCTGAAGACATCATGAATGACTCTTACATGAGTTTCGAAAATGGATTTCCCTCGGCAAATAACAATCTCCCCATTGAGCAAGGAACATGGGGTAACTACCCCTCTCCTACGACTTTCAATGTGGTAAACGCATTTGATTACACCTCTGGAAATTACGAGCAACAAGATATCGGTTTAGATGGTTTGAATTCAACGGCGGAACAATCCTATTTTGCGAACTGGTTACTTCAGCTTCAAGGTTTTTTAACTCCGGATGCCTATGCCAAATATCAGCAGGATCCTTCGGCTGATAATTTTAGTTATTTCCGAAGTTCGCAGGCCGATGCAGCTAACTTGAACACCGTTGAACGCTACAAAAATTTCAACAGATACGAGGGCAACTCAAACACCAATACGCCCGACGGATATCCCATTGCAGCTACTACTATTCCGAATTCGGAAGACATTAATCAAGATATAACACTCAACACAATTGAAAGCTATTTTCAATACAAAGTAAGTCTTCGTCCAAATGATTTAGGCGATGATAATTTGGGAAGAAATTATATCACAGACACTTTCGTTACTACGAAAACAACAGCGAACAACGAAGAACGTCAAATTCGTTGGTATCAATTCAAAATTCCAATCAAGGAATATGAAAAGCGTGTAGGAAGTATTCCTGATTTCCGTTCCATTCGATACATTCGAATGTTCCTGAAAGGTTGGGAAGAGCCAGTAACCTTACGATTTGCACGGTTGGAATTGGTTCGCGGTGAATGGAGGAAATACGATAACACTTTAGCAGGAAATCAGGAGCAAGAAATTAACGACGACCCGGAAACAACGTTCAACATTGCTGCCGTGAACATTGAAGAAAATGGAAATCGCGAGCCTGTTCCATATGTCGTTCCTCCAGGAATTATTCGCGAGCAAGACGTAGCTTCTGCCAACTTGAGAAATTTGAATGAGCAGTCACTGTCGTTAAGCGTTTGCAATTTGAAAGACGGGGATGCGCGTGCAACATACAAAAATGTAAAGTATGATTTGCGCCAATACAAACGCCTTCGAATGTTCGCTCACGCCGAAGCCGCGGGTATTCAATCAGAATTAAAGGACAACGATGTTTCCGTATTCATTCGTTTAGGTTCCGATTTCAATGAAAACTATTATGAGTATGAAGTTCCAATGAGTGTAACGCCTTGGTACACCAATAATGACGACGAAATTTGGCCAGCTGAAAACAACTTTGATATTAAACTTTCCGATTTACAAAATCTAAAGATTAATCGTCCTTCTTCAACTTCTGTGTTGTCTGTTATAGACACTATTCTTGACAATAACGTTCACCTCTCGGTAAAGGGAAATCCGAACTTGGCCAACATCACAACTATGATGATTGGTATTCGCAATCCAGACAAAGACACCAATCCGTTCGGAGTAGAGGATGATGGAAGAGGGAAATGCGCAACCGTTTGGGTAAATGAATTACGCCTTTCCGAGTTCGATGAAAAATCGGGGTCGGCAGCTATTGCCAGATTGAATGCCCAATTGGCTGATTTTGGAAATTTAGCAGTATCAGGAAATATAAGCACTCCCGGATGGGGCGCAATAGAACAAAGAGTTCAGCAAAGACAGCAGGAAACAAAGATGGGGCTCGATGCAAGTAGCACGTTGCAACTGGGTAAGTTCTTCCCGAAAGATTGGGGCGTGCAACTTCCAATGTATTTAGGATTCTCAGAAAACGTTCAAACCCCAAGGTATAGTCCCCTTCAACCAGACATTCAAATGACCGATTTGCCTACTTTAAGCAAACCGCTAAAACAAAAGTCTCAAACATACACCAAACGCAGAAGCATTAATTTCACCAATGTGAAAATTGCTCCGAAAAAAGGAGATCCTTCAGAAAAGGGAGCGGGTTTGCCAAGTGCCGAAGACAAGGGAAAGCCAGGAACACAAGCTGCACCAACGAGCGCCGACAAGCCAAAGTTTTATGGAATAGATAATTTCTCGGTTTCATACGCCTACAATGAAACATACTTCCGTGACATCAACACCGATTGGCGTTTGCAAAAACAATATCAAGGATCCTTCGACTATAGCTTTACGAATAAGCCGAAAGAGTTCAAACCTTTAGCAAATTTCCCAATCATTAAAACCTCGAAATATCTCAAGTGGCTCAAGGAATTCAACTTCTATGCGGGAATCAAACAAGTGAGCTTCAGAACAGAAATGAACCGCTCGTACGAAACCAGTCGCATTCGAAACAACTCTTTGGAATTAACCGGCGTGTATAGCGATATGCTAATTCAAACGCAAGCTCAAAAGAATTGGAATTGGACTAGAAACTATTCCATGAAATATGACTTGACCAAGAATTTGAAAACTGATTTCACCGCGAGCAATATTGCGTTGGTTGGAGAACCGCGTGGAGTGATAAATAAGAACGATGTTGATTGGTACGAGTCCTACAAAGACTCTGTATGGAGTAACATTCAACACTTTGGAGAAACAACAACATACAATCACAATGTAGGAGTAACTTATAAACTACCGTTAGATAAATTTCCTTTGTTGAACTTTATGAGCGCAGATGCGCGATACGGAGGAACTTTCAGATGGGATCGTGCACCCTTCACTCAGGACACACTCGGAAATACCATCCAGAACAGCCGACAAATTCAACTGAATGCTCAAGGGAATTTCGAAACCTTGTACAACAATGTTCCTCGATTGAAGCAGGCTTTGACAGGAAAAAAACCTGATGCTGGAAAAAAAGATGCTGGAAAGAAAGATGATCCGACAAAGAAAGATGGCTTTGGAGATGACTTAAAGAAAAAGACAGAGAAGAAGGACAAAGTAGATCCGTTAGATGTTGCTCTTCGATTCATTATGATGGTTCGAACAGTGAATGGAAGCTACACGAAAAACGAAGGGCTATCGCTACCGGGATATGCGAATAGTACAAGTATTCTCGGACTCGACGATCAGTTCGATGGCCCTGGTATCGGATTCCTCGTTGGGCAGCAGAATACGGATTTAATGGGCAATCCTACGGGACGCAATTTTGCTACAGATGCTGCAAATAACGACTGGTTGGTGCAACGTCAATCTCTGAATATCCAATACAACGAGACTTTCACGGAAACTTGGAATGCGAAAATGAATTTAGAGCCGTTCCGTTATTTGAAGGTTGAACTTTCGGCTACTCGCCAAGAAGGAAAAAATTACAATTCGTTTTTCAGGTATGATCCAACCATTGACGATTACACGTTTCAATCACCAATGGAAACAGGGAATTTCTCCGCATCTTTAATTACTTGGAATACCGCGTTTGTGAAGGACGACAAAGAGAACAACTACGCGAGTCCAATTTTCGATCAACTCTTAGCGAATAGAAAGGAAATATCTAGCCGCTTGAACAATGAGACATACCAACTAGCAAATCCGAATGACTCGGGATATTATGAAGGCTTTGGATCACTTTCTCAAGATGTAATTATCCCTTCGTTCATTGCGGCATACACAGGTCGATCAACAAATGAAGTAGCGTTGAATCCATTTGCTACCAAGGCACAGCCAAACTGGAAAATCACGTATGACGGGTTAACCAAATTGCCTGCAGTGAAGAAGTATTTCAAGCAGTTCAACGTAACTCATAATTATCGCTCTACTGCTACGGCTTCTTACGTAACAAACTTGAAGTACGAAGAGTTTAATAATCTTCCGACAGGCATTGATCAAAGTTCAGAACAGAATTATATTTCTCAACAACAAATAGGAACCGTTACCCTTACGGAATCCATGTCTCCCTTGGTTGGATTCGATATGACTCTGAAAACTAAAAAAGTTAACGATCCGCTGATAAAATTGGAGTACAAGCGCGACCGTACGATTGCTCTGGGAATGGCGAATTATCAGATCACGGAAACGAAGAGCAATAGTTTTGTAATTGGTTTGGGATATAAAATCACCGAACTACCAAACCCATTCGGAAGAAAAAAGGGAAGTAAACTTCCAGTGAAATTACTTGAAAAGTCAACGCTGAATTTGCGTGTCGATTTCACCGTTCGCGACAACTTTACCTTAATCAGAAAAATAGAAGAACGGCAGAATCAAGTTACAGCTGGACAAACATTGTTCAGCGTTAAATCTAGCGCAGACATGGCAATCAGCGACAAGCTAACGCTGCGTTTCTTCTACGATCATCAGATTAATAAACCGGCAATTTCGACAAGTTTCCAAACGTCGAACATTACCACGGGGCTTGCCATACGATTTACGTTGAACGGTTCAGGCGGTTCGAACACTGCCCAACCCCAAGGTGGCCAATAATTTTGGGCTTCATTGCACAATTAAACTTTTCTATTTTTTCAGGGTCTCAACATTAAATTTGTGTTAAGTTCGTGTGATATTAATTTTTGTGACCCCAATTGAGCAAATAGTACAGCAGTTCACCCCAATTTCTTTGAAAGAAATGGACGGGGTGGAATTGATGAATAGAACCGATACCAAATTTGTAGTGTCGCTTGATCAGTTGCTTTCAATATTGGAAGAAGTCAAGAATACCTACCGAATACTTGAAGTGAATGACGTTCGATTCAGTCATTACGAAACGTTATATTACGACACGGATGAGTTTCTTTTTTACACTCGTCATCATAACGGTAAGAAAAACCGATGGAAGATTAGAAAACGCTCCTATGTAGATAGCGATGTAAGTTTTCTGGAGTTGAAGTTCAAATCAAATAGGGGAAGAACTCAAAAACAGCGTACAGGAATTCCTGAAATTGGAATGGAATTGAATGGGGATGAGGAAAAGTTCATCGGTCGTAAAGCTGGAATTGATTTCCACTTGTCTCCGCAAGTAAAAAACAATTTCACACGAGTGACTTTAGTGGAACCAAGTCTGCCAGAGAGAATAACAATAGATTTAAAACTTTCTTTCGAATGGAATAAAATTTTAAAGGAACTGAAACAAATCGTTATCGTTGAAGTAAAGCAGGAGAATAGAAACCGCCTTTCTCCATTTGTGCAAGCTCTAAAAAAGAGACATGTTCGCGAAGAGAGCATAAGTAAATATTGTTTGGGCGTAGCAATGCTAGTACCTTTCGTGAAGAAAAATAATTTCAAAGAGAAGTTAATTAAAGTGAATAAATTAGAATCAATTAAATAAGATCATGTTAGATACACTCAATGCAATTTTTTTGCAATCAGATTTTGACCCAATGGGTGGAATGAAATTTATTCACTTGGAAGATTTCCTTGGGTTAATCATTCGTTTATCCGTGCATATGCTATTCGTGGTGCTTTTGGTGCGAGGTATTTATTATCCCATAGCGAAAAGAAAGGATTTTCTATTCACCTATTTACTCTTTAGTTTAACCATTTTCCTCATGTGCTTCATGCTAGAAAGCGTGAAGCTTCAAATGGGATTTGCATTGGGTTTGTTCGCTGTTTTCGGAATTATTCGTTACAGAACAGATGCTATTCCAATTAAAGAAATGACTTACCTTTTTGTGGTTATTGGAATGTCAGTGATGAATGCACTAATCAACAAGAAGATTTCCTTAGTTGAACTGTCATTCGCTAATCTTGTAATCATAGGAGCAACATACGGTCTAGAAAAGGTTTGGTTGTTGCGTCACGAAGCTCAAAAAATCATTGTCTATGAAAATATTGATTTGATTAAAGTTGGAAGAGAAGAGGAAATGATAGCAGATATTGAACTAAGAACTGGCATTAAAGTGAACCGTTTCGAAATTGGAAAAATAGATTTCCTTCGCGATACCGCTTTAATAAAAATTTACTTCTTCGAAGACGAGCAAGGAAATCAAACAGATGATTCTTTCTCCGGAAACATCAACGTCTAAAAGTTTTAGCGAAACATGTTCCAGCGCAATACGTCGTCTTCAGGGATGTCTTGCGCTGTTTGTTTTCCAATCAACTGTGAGATGTCTTTCGGTGAAATTCCACTTGCTGGACGCTTCCAAGTTAGATCTTCAAAAGTAACAACATGTCCCGTTGGCATAGCTTTCGCCGCCACTAAACTTCTTCTAGCATTTGCACGAGCAGGTGCTTCATCATCAATGGCAGTCAATTCAAATCCGCCTAACAATTCAACCGTGCGATTCATACGCGTATGGAAGTGTTTGAGGTCTTCTTTATCCATCGCATGATAATGGTCGTTACCCGGCAAGGTCTTGTCGTGTGTGAAGTGCTTTTCTAATACTGTTGCACCCAATAGCGTCGCAACCTCGAGTGTATGCATATCGTTTGGAAGGGTATGGTCGCTATATCCAGGAACCGCTTGAGGAAAGCTCGAAATCAAATCTTTGATCATTCCCAAATGAGCATTCGGATCGGGCGTTGGGTAATTCAATACACAGTGCATTAAGCACAGTTTGTTTTCATACTTCGCAATAGCCTCAACTGCTTGTTGCACTTCCCATTTGAAAGAAGCTCCAGTGCTTAATATAATAGGCTTTCCAAATTTGCATTGGTGTTCAATGAACGGAAGATTCGTAATGTCAGAACTTGAAATCTTGTAAACACTCATTAAATCGTTCAAGAAATTTGCACTCTCAACATCGAAAGCGGTGCTCATAAATTCTATCCCAACCTCTTCACAATAGCGGGCCAGTTGTTCGAATTCTTTCTTCCAGAATTTGTCGTATTTCTTGAACAATTCAAACTGACTGCGCGTCGGTTCTTTGGTAATGTCCCAATAATAGGGACTGTCTTTACTCGCAATAGTTTCTGCCTTGTAAGTTTGAAATTTAATTGCGTTGGCACCGCCTTCAGCAGCTTCGTCAATAAGTCTTTTCGCCAAGTCCATAGAACCTTCATGGTTCACACCGGCTTCAGCAATAATGTAAGGACGAACGATTTTTTTCGAATCGTAATTGTAAAGAAAATCAGTTAAACTCATAGTCTAGTTTAATTCTTGAACGGCATGCCAAGCGAGCAATCCCATCCCAATTTTTAATGCGGTTTCGTTGACAGCGAATTTGCTGTTATGAACGGGTGCGTTCCAAGAGCCATCTTCGTTCGAAGTTCCCAAGCGATAGAAGCATCCGGGCATTTGTTGTGAATAATAGGCGAAGTCTTCTGCAGTGGTTCGCATATCTAGGTCAATCACATTTTCATCACCTAAATATTCTTTCGCTTGCGCAATAGCTCTTTCCGTTAATTCAGGATTGTTGTACACCACAGGATATCCTCTTTCAATTCGAAAATCTAGTTCACCGCCCATTCCTTCAACAAGTCCTTTTGCAAGGGTAACAATCTTCTCATGCGCTAATGAGCGCCAAGACTCAGAAAATGTGCGAAAGGTTCCTTCCAATTTCACTTCGTTGGGAATAATGTTCGTGGCGCCGTTTCCAATTATTTTCCCGAAAGAAAGTACCGTTGGCATTTGCGGATTGCTCCAACGCGATACAACTTGTTGCAACGCGATAAGCATGTGTGAAGCAATGAGAATCGGATCAATGCATTGATCGGGCTTCGCGCCATGACCGCCTTTTCCTTTAATAGTGACATAAAGCTCGTCAGTAGATGCCATATAGGCCCCTGCACGATAACCCACTTTTCCAGCAGGCAAATCAGGAAAGACGTGCTGTCCAAAAATCCCATTTGGTTTTTTATCTTGAAACAATCCGTCTTGCATCATCAAAAGCGCTCCTCCAGGTAAAACTTCTTCTGCAGGCTGAAAGACAAGAGTTACAATTCCTCCCCATTGCGATTTTGTTTCATTCAGAATTTTCGCAGCACCAAGTAGAGACGACGTGTGAACATCATGACCGCAGGCATGCATAACGCCATTAACAGTACTTTTAAAAGGCAAATCATTGTCCTCCAAAATGGGAAGGGCATCCATATCTCCGCGCAGAGCAATGGTTTTTGTAGAAGCTAATTCTCCTTTTATTTCTGCACGAATGCCATATCCACCAATGTTCTCAGTGAATGGAATTCCCCACTCGGCAAGATGTTTCGCAACGAATGAAGAAGTGTTTTTTTCTTGATAAGAAAGTTCTGGATTTGCATGAATATGTCTGCGAATCGAAACGATTTCTTCAAAATGTTTTTCAGAAAGTTCTTGAATTAATTTTTTCATGGCTCACAATCGCATTTGGTTTTTTCTCCTTCGCGACTAGCTTCTGCCACTGCCACAGTCGAGTCTGTGCATAGAATAATGTAGTTGACATTGTTGTGTGAAAGGAAGTAACGCTTGGGATTATTCTGCGCATCTGATTTCGAAAAATCTACTTCGCCTTGCCACTTTGCAGTTTCAAAATTCTCCATGGAAATTCCTTGACAATCCATTCGGCATTTACCGTGGTTGGTGACTAATGTTTTTGAAGATTGAATCTGTTTCATAATTTGTTTTCCGGGCAACCATCCCAACCAATCGTAGTTCGGAAACATCATAAATACAAGCAAACAACCAATGGTTAGGCCAGTTGCAAAAAGTAAAAGTCTTCTTCGAAATTTCATGCTATTCAGATTCCCACAAAAGTGCATAAAATTTCCGAGTTAGCCATTAACTTAGTGGCCAATTATGGCAATCATTCAAACAACGAATCTTCAATATACCTTTTCGAAAGGTCCTCAGCTGATTTTCCCTTCATTTCAAGCCGAAGAAAATAGCGAATTGTTGATTTTAGGAAATAGCGGAACCGGTAAAACAACTTTACTTCATTTATTAGCCGGTTTAAGAAAACCAACCTTAGGTGAAGTGGAAGTGAACGGTGTTCGTTTAAGTTCTTTGAGTGGCGCCGCCTTAGATCGTTTCAGAGGAAAGAACATAGGGGTTGTCTTTCAAACATCGCATTTTGTTCAATCACTTTCAGTGATGGACAACATCATGTTAGCACCCTATTTTTCAGGAAACAAAGTTTCGAAATCAGATGCTGAAAGAATGTTGGATCGCTTAAATATTCTTTCGAAAAAAAATAAGAAAACGTCAACATTGAGTGTAGGCGAGCAACAACGCGCTGCCATTGCTCGCGCATTGCTGAATAACCCGTCATTAATTTTAGCCGACGAACCAACAAGTGCGCTCGACGATGAGAACGCTAAGGATGTTTTAAATTTGTTGCGCGAACAGACACATGCTTTAAAAGCGGCTCTGCTCATAGTAACACACGACAATCGATTGAAAGATGAAGTGAAGCAGCGCATAGAATTAACCGCATTGAAATCTTAACCACAATTCGACATGAAAATTATTTTTATTGCATGGAAAAATTGTTGGCAAAAGGCTGGAGCCACCTCCCTAACACTTTTGCTATTATCGTTTGGGGTTGGAATAATTTCTATGATGTTTCTGCTGGAAAATCAACTCAGCGATAAATTCAACAAGAACATCAAAGACATCGATTTTGTGCTAGGCGCGAAGGGAAGTCCTCTTCAGTTAATACTTGCCAACGTCTACCACATAGATGCTCCAACGGGAAACATTAAAGTTTCTGAAGCACAGAAAATCATAAAGAATCCCACAGTCAAAGAAGCCATTCCATTGGCATACGGAGATAATTATGAAGGATGGAGAATCGTTGGAACAACGAAGAGATACGCGGAATTTTATGAAGTGAAATTGAAGGAAGGGAAAATATTTGAAACGCCTTTTGAAGTAACGGTTGGATCTTACGCAGCGAAAGAATTGGGATTGAAATTAGGACAGACATTCAAGAGCAATCACGGTTTAGACAAAGAAGGCGAAGAGGAGGAGGGACACGATCAATTGTTCACTGTGGTTGGAATTTACGAAGCAAGTGGAACCGTTATCGATCGCCTCATTTTGACGCCAGTAGAATCTATTTGGGAAGTTCATGATCACGGAGATCACGAAGAGTCTGCCCATGCCGGAATCGTGTCCGCCGAAGATCATGATGCCGAAGAACATGCAGGCGAAGAACATGCAGGCGAAGATGGGCATGACCATGCGGAAGAAGAGCATGCGCATGAAGCAGGCCATGATGACCACGAAGAAGAAAGAGAGGTCACGGCATATCTGCTTATCAAACGACTTCCAATGGCTCCTATGATTCTTCCGCAATTGGTGAAGAACACAAACATGCAGTTGGCTTTGCCAGCGATCGAAATCAATCGCCTAAACGAGAATTTCGGAATAGGCATGAGCGTTGTGAAAGCCGTTGCAATTCTTATCATGATTATTTCGTTCTTAAGTGTATTTATCTCACTCTTCAACGCTTTGCGCGAAAGACAATACGAATTGGCTATCCTGCGCACCTTGGGTGGAAGAAGAATTCAGTTGTTTATCCTTATTCTGTTGGAAGGATTATTCATGGTAGTTCTTGGCTTAATCATAGGTCTTGTCTTGAGTCGTGTAGGAATTATCTTGCTCTCAGATATGGCGAAGGACAGTTTCCACGACGAATTCAACGCTATGATTTTCCTTCCTCAAGAATATTATTTAGTTGGAATAACATTGGGGCTCGGCGTGGTGGCATCGTTGTTGCCTGCGTTACGTGCGTTCTTTATGGACATTTCTAAAACACTTTCAAATGATTAAATCAATCAAATTTTTAGCTTTTATTTTTTCGGGAATATTATTCTTGAATGCTTCCGAAGGAACAGAAAAATTGAAGGCGCATGCCTACAAGCGTGTAGATTTGGGAACTGTTCCAAGTACCATTGTTCCTTATTTGCCAGAAGGACAAGGGCCTATTGAAATTACATGGAAGACACTAGCAGACGTTACCTACAAGGACATCTACGTGAAGGAATTGGATGCTTATTATTGGAAGCCAACCTTTGGAGCTTCAGTCAAAGCAGTTGCAGAAAAAGACATCTTTATTACGGGGTATTTAATCCCAGTAGATTACGATGCTGGTTTTTATGTCGTTTCGAAATACCCATACGCGAATTGTTTCTTCTGCGGTGGTGGCGGTCCTGAGTCTGTCGTTGATTTGCGTTTTGCTGGAAAACATCGCAATTACAAAACTGACGAACGCTTAACGTTTAAGGGTAAATTGAAATTGAATACCGACGATGTGTATCAAATGAATTACATATTGGAAGGCGCAACAGAATACACTCCGTGAATTTTTTATGTTGAAATAAAAAAGGCGACCACTGGTCGCCTTTTTTTGTTCGCTATGCTTGGAATTACATCATTCCACCCATTCCACCGCCTGGCATTTGAGGCATGGAGTTTTCTTCTTTAATATCAGAGATTACGCACTCAGTAGTCAACAACATACCTGCAATTGAGGAAGCGTTTTCAAGAGCCACGCGACATACTTTAGTTGGGTCAATAACACCAGCCATGAATAAGTCTTCGTATTGCTCGTTGCGAGCGTTGTAACCGAAATCGCCTTTTCCTTCGCGAATCTTTTGAATCACTACTGCGCCTTCGCCACCAGCGTTAGCAACAATCTGACGAAGCGGTTCTTCAATTGCTCTGCGAACGATTTGAATTCCTGTTGTCTCATCATCGTTCAATCCAGAAAGGCTGTCTAAAGCAGCACTCGCGCGAATTAACGCAACTCCACCACCAGGTACAATTCCTTCTTCAACAGCTGCGCGAGTCGCGTGTAAAGCATCGTCTACACGGTCTTTCTTCTCTTTCATTTCAACTTCAGTTGCAGCACCGACATAAAGAACAGCAACACCACCAGCCAATTTAGCTAGACGCTCTTGCAATTTTTCTTGGTCGTAATCAGAAGTTGTTTTTTCAATTTGCGATTTGATTTCGTTTACACGAGCCAAAATGTTCTCCTTAACTCCAGCACCGTTTACGATGGTTGTGTTGTCCTTATCAATTGAAATCTTTTCCGCGCGACCTAAATCTTCTAAAGTGGCGTTGTCTAATTTCAATCCGGTCTCTTCACTAATAACGGTTCCACCAGTAAGAACCGCAATATCTTGTAACATTGCCTTTCTACGATCACCGAATCCTGGAGCCTTAACAGCAGCCACACGTAAAGCACCACGAATCTTATTTACAACAAGAGTTGCTAATGCTTCTCCGTCTACATCTTCAGCAATAATTAAAAGAGGTTTGCCAGATTGTGCAGTTTTCTCTAAGACAGGAAGCAATTCCTTCATGCTAGAAATTTTCTTATCGTAAATAAGAATGAAAGCGTTCTCTAACTCAACTTCCATGTTCTCTGTATTCGTTACGAAGTAAGGAGAAAGGTATCCGCGGTCGAATTGCATTCCTTCAACAGTCTTAACGTCTGTCTCTGTTCCTTTTGCTTCTTCAACGGTGATAACACCTTCTGTTCCTACTTTCTTCATTGCATCCGCAATCAATGAACCTACGGTCTCATCGTTGTTTGCTGAAATAGTAGCCACCTGCTTAATCTTTTCGTAGTCAGAACCTACCTCTCTTGAAATCTTACGTAACTCTGAAACAACAGCCTTAACAGCTTTGTCCATGCCGCGTTTCAAATCCATTGGATTAGCTCCAGAAGCAACGTTCTTCAAACCAGCACCAACCATAGCCTGAGCCAAAACGGTTGCAGTAGTTGTACCGTCTCCTGCTTGGTCAGCAGTTTTACTCGCAACTTCCTTCAACATTTGAGCGCCCATGTTTTCAATAGGGTCAGACAATTCAATTTCTTTCGCTACGGTTACGCCATCTTTCGTGATGTGCGGTGCACCGAATTTTTTATCGATAACTACGTTACGTCCCTTTGGACCTAAAGTAACTTTTACTGCATTTGCTAATGCATCAACACCAGCTTTTAGCTTTTCTCTCGCTACGGTGTCGAATGTGATTTCTTTTGCCATGATTTTCTAAAATTTAGTAATTAAACAATTGCAAAAATGTCCGACTCGCGCATGATCAGAAGATCTTTTCCGTCAACGCTTATCTCTGTTCCGGCATACTTGCCGTATAAAATGGTATCACCCGGTTGAACCGTTGTTGGCTCATCTTTTTTTCCAGGGCCTACAGCGATTACAGTTCCTCTTTGAGGCTTTTCTTTCGCTGTTTCAGGAATGATAATTCCAGAAAGGGTTGTGGTTTCAGCCGCAGCTGGCTCTACCAAAACGCGATCTCCTAATGGTCTAACGTTATTTGACATGTTTGTTTGTTTTTAATGTTTGTGCCCGTCGTAGTCACTATTTGTGCCAAGCGGGATTTTGTTTATTTAGTGTGAACTTTCGTCAGTAAAGGACAAAAAAAATGTCAGTAGTTTGAATTACTGACATTTAAAAAATGCTATAATGACAATTATTGTCCTTGTTGTTGATCACCGCTTTGTTGCTGACCGCCGTCTGTTTGTTCTGTTTGCTGTTCTTCATCTGCAACTGGACGCGCAGTAGTTGAAAGGCTCGTTGAAGCTAAACAAAGTACAAAAAGGGCAACGCCTAGGTACCAAGTAGCTTTTTCTAAGAAGTCTGCTGTACGCTTAACTCCACCAATCTGCGCGCTACCTGCGAAGCCCGCTGACAACCCACCGCCTTTTGGGTTTTGAATTAACACCACCAATCCAAGAAGTAGTGCTGCGATTACGATTAAAACGGTTACAATAAAATCCATGATCTGTTAAAATTTGAAGTGCACAAAGATACACGAATTCAAGGAGGAACAAAGGAAGAACATTTATTTTCTTTGGTTTAGGACTTTAAGTTGATTTTCGAAGTGAATTTTTTTCTCGGGATGAAGTTCAATTAGTCGCTTGTAAGCCTTTCGCGCGCGGTCTATTTTACCTTGAGCTGCATACAATTTTGCCATAGTCTCAGTTACCCAATCGAAGTTCTCTTCCAAACTTTCTTTCGCAAAACTGATACCCGTGTATTGCTCAACCTTACCCGGCGTAATGCGGGGCTCCGTTGCTATGAACTTCTCTATCAAATCCACCGACGGATGAACAGTCGCTGCTGTTTTTCTTTCACTTTCTGTTTCTGATTCTCCTTCATCGTCACTCACACTCCTCAACCAAGTGAACAACGCCTCACTCTCACCACCTTCCGCAGGACCTTGCGATGCATCTTTCGCAGAATCTTGCATCGCATCTTGTTCCACGTCTTCATCTTCACTAACCTCAAGAAATATCGAACTCGAAACCGCTGTCGCCAAAATTGATTTATCTAAAAAATCCAAATCTCTTACCTCTTGTTCTTCCCCTCTCTTCCCTTCTCTTACCTCTTCTCTTACCTGTTGCCTTCCCTCTTGTCTTACCTCTTCTTCCCTTTTCTTAACTTCTCTCACCTCTGGTTCTAGCTCTTCCATCATCGATGCTGCCAATTCAGCCAAAGAGGTTGAAGGCGATGCTCCGCTTGGAGTAACATCAACAATTATTTCAGGAATATTTTCGGTTGGAAGGCTCTCGATTATTTCAATGGACGAGTGTTTCTGAAGAACAGGCTCCTTTAAAAATCCATACAACCACGTTCTGTTAGAATGAAGGGTAGAAGCTAACGCAATTTGTCCGGAAGTCTTGTGGCTGTTTTTTTCCTGATAGGCCTTTGCTAAATAGGAGTGAGCTAAACTGAACCAAGGGTAATTCTTAGTAAGAGTTTCAAGATGTTCAATAGGCATAGAAGCCAGCAAATGTGGCGACTTCAAGAGCTCATTGAATTGTATGTTTTCCATTACCAATTACCTACACTAGCGTTATATATTTCTTGAGCGAGCTGATCGTTGATTTGCTTCCATAAATCTTCTTGAGCAGCGAATAAACTTTCAGTTGCAGCGAAGTCAGCGAATTTCGTAAATGATTTCTCAAAATTCAAATCAGGCTCAAGTGTATTTGTGTATTTTATTTTTACTGTTATTGAAAGTCGAGTCAACGAGGCCGTTTCGTTGCTTTGAATAGCCATAGGTGCAACCACATAATTTGTTACACTTCCTTCAAACTGTAAATCGCCATTTGTTTCACTTAACGAAAGAGGACTTTGCGAAAGCATCACGTCTTTGAAGTTCTCTGTTAATCTTTGAGAATAGGTTGGAGAGGCAAGCGCCGTTTGCGGTTTCAAATAAGATACAGAAAAAGTCTTTGCTCCGCTGAATTGTCCGCCACTAAAGGAATATCTAATTTCGCAGGAAACGAAAAGAAGCATTACAAGCAGCAGTCCAACGGTATGTTTTTTCATTTGCCTAAATCGTATTCTTTAATTTTTCTGTACAACGTGCGTTCTGAAATCCCTAGTTCTTGGGCAGCATATTTGCGTCGGTTTCTGTGTTTCTGAAGCGCTTTTTTTATCAAATCTTTTTCTGTTTGACTCAATGAAAGTGATTCTTCAACTTCTTCTTCGTCAGCGCTATTTCCACTTCCCAAATGTATGATATTACTTTGAGGAGTCATGCGAACGGGCAAATCTGAATTTTCATGTTCTTCGGATTGAAAAACTTTTTGAAACAAGGCTGCGTTTTCATCGGAATTATCAAACCCGCTTTCGTTTTGAATCACGCCAAGTACGAGCTTTTTCAGGTCGGTCAGATCGTTGCGCATGTCGAACAAAACCTTGTATAATATTTCTCTTTCACTATAATCGTTTCCGCCATTAGCGCCCATGAATACAG
>JBILTF010000092.1:0-8087 GCA_044371675.1 Flavobacteriales bacterium | reverse complement strand
TAATCCGGAGTTTCATTAACTCGTATCACCCTCCCCAATTCTCTCGATCTAAACTTCGATATTGAATAGCTTCGGAAATGTGTTCGCTTTGTATTTTTTCTGAAGCTGCTAAATCGGCAATGGTGCGAGCAACTTTCAAAATGCGTTCGTAAGCGCGAGCCGACAATTGAAGTTTGTTCATGGCTAGTTTCAACAACTCTGAACTGGCTTCGTCCAAGGCACAATGTGCCTTCAACTCCTGCGTATTCATCTGTGCATTGTAATTCGTTTTACTCTCGCTAAACCGCTCCGACTGGAGCTTTCGCGCATTCGTTACTCGCTCGCGAATGCCCACACTCGGCTCACCCGAGCGCTGCTCATGCAAGCGCGCGAACGGAACCGGAGTTACTTCAACATGCAAATCAATACGGTCTAACAACGGTCCACTCACCTTGCTCAAATAGCGCTGCACAACGCCTGAGCCGCATGTACATTCCTTTTCCGGATGATTGAAATATCCACATGGACACGGATTCATGGAGGCGACTAACATAAAGCTCGCTGGATACTCAACACTGAACTTGCTACGTGAAATAGTTACGTTGCGATCTTCCAAGGGCTGACGCATAACTTCCAACACGGTGCGTTTGAATTCAGGTAATTCATCCAAGAATAAAACACCGTTGTGCGCCAACGAAATTTCACCCGGCTGCGGGTAAGATCCGCCCCCGACGAGCGCGACGTCAGAGATTGTGTGATGGGGACTTCTAAACGGACGATTCACAATTAACGCATCGTGTTTTTTCAATCTTCCTGCAACGCTATGAATCTTCGTGGTCTCCAACGCTTCGTCTAAAGACAACGGTGGAAGTATAGATGGAAGTCGTTTCGCTAGCATCGTCTTTCCCGCGCCTGGCGGACCAATGAGAATAAGGTTGTGCCCGCCTGAAGCCGCAATTTCAAACGCGCGCTTAATGTTTTCTTGTCCTTTCACATCGGTGAAATCCAACGCAAAATGTTGCGTCTGCAACGACTGAAATTTTTCTTTCTCGAATGGAAATTCTTCCAACTTTCCTTCACCCTTGAAAAAATTTACGACGTCTAAAATACACGGAGATCCATAGATTTTCAATCCATCTACCACCGAACATTCAGGGGCGTTTTCTATGGGGACAATGATTCCTTCAAAACCATCGCGCTTCGCTTGAATGGCCATGGGCAGAACACCTCTAATGGGACGAATACTTCCATCCAACGACAGCTCACCCATGATAATGTATTTCGAAAGTGTTTCGTTCGGAATCTGTTCTGTTGCGGCTAAAAGACCTAGTGCTAGCGGCAAGTCATACGCCGTTCCTTCTTTTCGAATATCTGCGGGAGCCATATTAATGGTGTAATTCCGAATGGGGTTCTTCATTCCCGAATTTGTGAAGGCCGCACGAATGCGCTGCTGCGCTTCCTTTACAGAGGTATCCGGAAGTCCAACCATATTCACCAACGTGCCTTTGTCGGCATGAACTTCAATGGTAATCAAATAAGCATTCACACCGTGAACCGCGCTGCCAAATGTTTTTGCAAGCATAATTTTTTCTTGCAAATGACATTTCAATAAAACGAAAAAGCAAGAAAGTCATATGCCATAACCTTCTTGCTTATCTTTCTGAAACCCTTTTCAATCAAGCGTTTCAGAGTATTATATGTTGAAATAACTATCTTAAGACTTCTTCACAAACTTCGTTAAAATCACAATTTGTTGTCCGTCTACCTTTCCTTCAATTTGCTCAATGTTGTCGTGAACCAAACGAATGTTTCTTACGGCAACACCTACGTTCGCTTTCACTTGAGAGCCTTTTACTTCCAATGTTTTGATTAGCGTAACGGTATCTCCACTTTGCAAAATAGTTCCGTTCGAATCTTTGTGAAATTGAATTTCACCCGAATCCTCTTCGTCTCCAGCAGCACGTGCCCACGTTAATTGATCTTCTTCCAAATACATCATGTCAATGGCATCTGCCGCCCATGAATTCGACTTCAAGCGACTTAACATTCTCCATGAAACTACCTTCACCGCAGGTACTTCACTCCACATGCTTGTATTCAAGCACGCCCAATGATTGGCATCTAAGGCAACGCGTTTTTCCAACTGAGCTTTGCATACTTCACAAACTAAAATGCTTTCGTCTTCATTCCCGTCTGAATGCGGAGGAACTTCGTATACCGATAAACTTTCCTTCGATTCGCACAATTCGCAACTTCCGTTGCCACGCGCATTTAACTTTTGTTCTGTTGTCATTTCTTTAGTTAGTCAATATTTCTTTCAATGAAGTCTATAAAACTATGAATGACTTTAATATGAATTTCTTGAATGCGGTCGGCGTATCCCATCCATGGAACACGCACTTCGAAATCGCACAGCGGAGCCAGTTTACCGCCGTCTTTTCCCGTCAGGGCAATGACCATCATCCCTTTCGCTTTCGCCACTTCAACGGCCTTAATGACATTCGCAGAATTACCACTAGTGGAAATGGCCAACAAGACGTCGCCTTCATTTCCGATGGCTTCCACCATGCGCGAAAAAACAAAGTCGTAACCGTAATCATTTCCCACACACGACATGTGTGAAGGGTCTGAAATACTCATGGCGGCAATGGCAGGACGGTTGTCGCGGTATCTGCCTGAAAGTTCTTCAGCGAAATGCATGGCATCGCACATGCTACCGCCGTTACCGCAAGACATAATCTTCTTACCCAATTTCAATTGGGAAGACATGCACTGAGCACTGTTGTTTACGGAAGTTAAAAAGTCAGGCGAAGCCAACAATTGCGAAAGCAACTGATGCGCTTCTTCAAAATGTTTCTGAACGATCATGCTGCGAATTTACAGCAATCATTGCATAGGTATGTATTTGAAATCGCGAATAACCACTTCATGCGTCAATCCGTTGTTCGGACCAATGGCAGAAAACGGCAATGTCCAGAAATTCATCCGACAATTCGTTGTTGCACCTGGTGCAGGAATTACTATCGGCTGGGAAACTAAACTGCCGTCTTGCTTCACACGTGGAGGATTGTTTAGATTGAAAGACCACGTTGCAATTGGCGTCGCATTCTCGTAGTCCTCACCTGCATAACTGTACCAGGTAATCAAAGTATCCGTCCAATTAAACATATGCGTTGTAACACCCTTCAAAACGTCTGGATCGATAAAACGCTCGCGTGTTCTCTCTGGATAAAATGCTCCGAAGCTTACCGGCTGAACAGAGAACGTTGTTGGCTCTTCAGCCGTTGCATCTCCCCACTTCGAAAACTCAATGTCTACCTCGCTGTTTCCTTGCGTTAACATGGTGTTGTTGTCCCATGTAAACAATCCGAAAACTACGTTTTCAGAGAACGACATTGGATCAGCTTGAATGGTAAATATGTAAGTTCCATATCCCAAGTTGTCTTGTCCAACCACTTCCGAAGAATACCATGTATCGTTGTGCTTCGCAATGGTCAAGTGCAAGTACCCGTTTTCATCTACCCACACGTCGTCATACAACCGCGAGAAATTGTTCGGTCCAGGACCTACAGGCGTGTTGCTGTATTTAATGTCCCACTTACGTCCTGCGAAGTCTACAACATCGCCCTGGCGACCCAATACATCTTCCGGATTAGACTGCTTGCACGTAATCAACGTTACTGAAGCAAGCACTAAAAACAACAAATATCTTTTCATCTTATTGAATAATTAATCTCTGTGTTAACGAACCCACATGAAACTGAAAAGCACCCGATTCGAAAATTGGTGTGGCATCCTTTCCAATGAATTTCAAATCTTCTTTCGAAATAGAAAACTCAACGGTACGCTTCTGCTTCGGCGCCAATTCTATTTTCTGAAAGGCTTTTAATTTTTTTACGGAAGGAGTAACAGATGCTACTTCATCTGTTGCAAAAACCAACACACTTTCCTTAACCGAACGTTCGCTCGGGTTTACAACTTCTACGCGAATGAATATTTCTCCATCCATATCTTCGCTTTCATAACTCACCTGCAAATTCTCGTATAGCACATTGGAATACGACAATCCGTAACCAAACTCCCACTGCGGTTGGAAGGCCTTGTTACCAAAATCTTTATCGAAAGTCTCGGTGAATTTGTGATCATAGGTTGAAGTTCCAACTTGGAATTTCGGATACGTGAATGGAAGCTTTCCACTCGGATTAACATCGCCATATAAAATATTCGCCAACGCATCTCCTCCGAAATCACCCGGCTGATAAGCCATCACAACAGCAGAGCATCCGTCAACAATGTCACGAACGATACGCGGTCTGTTTTCAACCATAACTAACACAACAGGTTTCATTGTAGACTGAAGCATCTTCACATACTCTTGCTGCGCCTTTGGAAGTTCGAGATCGTAAATGTTTCCGGGTAATTCTGTGCTAGGCAATTCTCCCACACACACCACAATAACATCGGCATTCATGGCCATCTCCAACGGATTCCCATTCATTTTGTTCATGGTCTCTAAACCACAAACTTCATTGAACGTAACATTTTTGTTCTTGCTCAGAAGCGCTTCATAGATTGTATTCTTCGTAGCGTCATCGAATTGAGCATCGGTTCCCTGCCACGTGCGCGTCCAAGCGCCATTCAACAAGGTCATTGAATTCGCAGCAGGACCCGTAACAAAAATCTTCGCATCTTTCTTCAAAGGAAGAATGTTGTTCTTGTTTTCAAGAAGGGTAATGCTTTCTTCCGCTGTGTGCAATGCTGCTGCCTTATGTTCTTCTGAAGAAAATTTAGGAAACGCTGCAAGGCTTGGTGGCATTGCATTTTGGAACAACCCCAATTTTTCTTTCGTTTCTAAAATTCTTTTCACACTTACATTTAAACGCTCTTCAGAAATTCTTCCTTCTTTCACCAATTCAATTAAATACTTGGTGAAGTCGTAATCGTTTGGCACCATGCACATGTCTATTCCTGCCATCACAGCCAGGTATGTCGCTTCTTTCAAATCAACCGCAACGCGATGGTTTTTCACCAACTTAATTATGTCTTCCCAGTCGGTAACAGCAAGTCCTTTGAAACCCATTTCAGTGCGCAACAAATCGATTAAGATTTTCGGATTCGCGTGAACAGGAATTCCGTTAATTTCTCCGCTGTTGATCATGACAGTCAATGCTCCTGTATTGATAGCAGCCTGGAAAGATGGACGATAAATTTCACGCAGTTCAATGTCTGAAATAATTGCAGGTGTGCGATCGAATCCGGTGCGTGTTCCACTGTAACCCAAGAAATGCTTCATGCATGCCGCCACGTGAACGTTGTCTACTGAAGAACCGTTTCCACCTTGATATCCGCGAACAAGCGCGCTTCCGAATACACTGCACACGTAAGGATCTTCACCAAAAGTTTCGAAAAATCGCGACCAATTTTTATTTCTTCCTACATCCAATACTGGAGAGAAGTTCCATGGAATACCTGCAGCGCGAGTCTCATACGCAGTAATTCTTCCTCCCTCTTCTGTTAGACTCGGATTGAACGTTGCAGCTTGCGCCAACTGCTGTGGAAACAACGTTGATCCTGTTACGTAATTCGCTCCGTGAATAGCATCTATCCCATAAAGAATAGGAACCCTCAACCGTGTTTCGGTTGTTGCAACTTTCTGAATACCACCTATGATTTCATGCCACTGCTCGCGCGGATAGGCATGTCCACCACAATTCAAAATAGATCCAACATGATAGTCAACGAGTGCTTGATGAAGCTTCGTTGAATTCAAACGATGCGGCTCTGAAAGTTTGTATACTTCACCTTCGCAAACAACATCAATATTCAACTGCGTCATTTGCCCCACTTTCTCTTCAATGGTCATTGCAGAAAGAAGCAGATCTACATTTGAAACTTTCTTAGGATTAAGAATGTCTTTCTGCGAAGCACACGATACATTCATTGCAACGAGTGCAAGCATTAAAACCGATTGAAAAATATTTTTTGACGTCATTTTCATTCTAAAGAAATAATTGGAAGTTCTACTTTCAACTTACCCCACAACGAAGGATTCAAGTTGAAATTTTCATTGTTCACTGAATTCCAACGTTTCTGAAAGTCTCTAGTATCCTGACTTGTAGACTGGTCAATTGCAAAATCAATGTTGTAGGTTGAATTGTTTTTCCAAGGTGCAACACCCAATTCGCTCCAGGGAATCACACATTCGAAAACATATTTATTTTGAAGCGGCTTCACAGAAATTTGCGCTTTAATAGTCTTCTCACGTGACCAATCGTAGACGTCGAAATTTCCACCCATCTTAATTCCAATGTGTCTATCCCCTTCGTAAAACATCATGCGCTTGTCGCTGATTCCGGTTTCCGAAGAGAAGGCTATTTCAATGGCATCGCCGTTCCAAATGTCTCTTCCACTTTGCATGTTTCTACACGGAGAAACGTCTTCAATTTCACCACCGATGTACAATTCTTTTTCGTTCCAATTCAAATAGAGAACTGAACCATCCATGTTCGCTTGTGCCACAAACTGGCCGCCTTCAATGAATCCGTCGTTCACCCAACCGTAAGAACGCGTTACCAAGAGGGTATTCGGTTCTTTCGGTTTGAAAGGAATAATCTTGAATTCGTCTACGAACACAGTGCCATTCGATTCGAATTGAATAAGCATTTGCTTCACCGTTCCGCCATCTAGATTCCAACCTTCAAATTGGAAATCTACTAAGGGGATTGTAACTGTTCTCCAAGAGGTATCCACTGTTCCACCTTCCACATAACCGCTTGTAACGCCTATCCAGGCTTGTGTTCCAGCGTAGTCTTCCAACGCCATGGCCCAAGGCAATCCCTTCATAGATCCCTCTTGCGTTTTTACCTTGAATGTAATTGCTGCGCTATTTTCGATTGATCCTAAATCTTTGCCACTCCAATTTGCCCAGCCAATTCCTAGACCCAACCAAGGACATCCGCCCGCTTGTTTGTTCCATGTAAATTTCATGGCACCTGTTCCCGAGTACACTTCTTTGCGCTCTGAAGTAACAGCAAGACAAGCCGGACTTGGCGTGAACCAAATCTCCGAAGTGATGTCGTCGTTGAAAATTTCAGTCAACTGAAATCCATTGACATCCTTCGTTTCTTCCACTATCACTTCATTTTCATAAAGCGCAAGTTCCTTAACGGTAACGCAGCTCGTGAATAAAAGAAGTACAGACCAAAATGCGTATTTCATAGTGAAAAATTAAGGCTCTAAGGCAGACCCTTCTGTGAATATGATGTAGTCTAACCAAGTCTTCGAATATCCAGATGTTGGATTTGCCAAGAACAAAATAGACACTTCAATAATTTTATTCGGCTCATGCAGTCCGTTTCCAATTGGACCTGAAGCAGCGCCATTCACAAGCGTTGGAATGTTATCGTAACGCTGTGAAATCTTAGACCAACCGTTAGCCGTTAAACTCACCTGAATCGAATACATATCCTCCGATCCGGTAGAGTACATACCGTCTTGGTTATCATCTTCCTTAATTTGGAAAAGAACCAATCCATTGTCAATGCCAGCTGGCTTGTACAACATGGTGTTGAAATACAAATTGGAAGGATTGCTTGTCAGAGGGTAGTAAGTAGATCCGTACGCACTTCCTGGCATGTTTACCAACCCAATTAACCAGTCCCAAGACACTGCACCCGCCATTTCGTAATATCGACCTCCTTGAGCGGCGTTGTTATTGGTTTGAACCGCGAAGCTCATGTTTGCACCACTTTGAACGTAGGTGTTCCAGCCGCTGTTCCAGCCGTTTTCAAAATCCGCCGCAACGAAACCTTGATAAACTTTCGAACCAACTACCGTTAGCGTATCGTGCAAAGTATCTGCAACTCCAATGATTGAAAGTTGCACTGCGCAATCTTCGGCACGGAACATCGGAAGATCCGTTGTGGTTCCTGTCCACGTCGCATTCGATGCGTCAATAACATTTGAGAAGCCTTCGAAACGTTTGATAGCGCCCGACTGCAAACCCTTAACTTCTAACGTCCAGTTCACATTCTTCGAAAACGAAGCTGTAAACGTTGTCGTTTCTCCACTCGAAAAATCTACATCGCGATTGGTAATATCAAGATCAT
>JBILTF010000025.1:0-27868 GCA_044371675.1 Flavobacteriales bacterium | reverse complement strand
TGTTTTAACGGGAGTGAACATAGGAGATTTTGGAACAGCTCACAACGAAACGTTGTTGGATTTAATTCAGAAGCTCGATGAGTTGGAAGGAATTGAGCGTTATCGCATCAGCAGTATCGAACCGAATTTATTGACGAATGAAATTATTTCATTTGTTTCCACCTCAAAACATTTCATGCCGCATTTTCACATTCCCTTACAAAGTGGAAGCGATGAAATATTGAAAGGCATGCGACGTCGATACAGAACAGATTTGTATCGCGAAAGAATCGCATCAATTAAATCTGCCATGCCACATGCGTGCATTGGCGTGGATGTGATTGTTGGTTTTCCTGGTGAAACCAATGAGCACTTCAACGAGACCGTTGAGTTCTTGAAAGATTTAGACGTCTCTTATTTGCATGTGTTCACCTACAGTGAACGTGCCAACACAACAGCGCTTCGCATTGAAGATGTTGTTCCTATGGAAATTCGCAACGAGCGAAATAAGATTCTAAGATTGTTGAGCGCGAAGAAACGCTCAGCGTTTGATGCCTCGTTTAAAGGAACAGAAGCAAAAGTTTTATGGGAATCTGTGAATGATGAAGGAAAGATTTCAGGATTTACTGAAAACTATATTAAAGTTCAGATTCCTTTTGATGAGTCTCTTTCCAACAGTATTACTGCTGTTACTCTTTAGATTTTATCATTGTGATAAACGCATCTGACAGCTTTTGCAGGGCAATAGCTTGTTCCATTTTATTCAACGGTTCCGGGGGCCCATAAGGAGTCTTGTTTACATCAATGATGTAAATCTTCTGATTCCCTTTGTGACGAAGCACATCGAATTCACAAAATTCTACTTTCATAGCTTCAGCGTATTTCTCAATTTGCTCAATCTCTTCTGTAGAGAATAATTCTTCAGGTGTATGAAGCGTTGCGCGATGCGCCTTATTTGTGAATCGGTTTTTTTTCGTTTTGAATTTTAAATACACCAACGGGATTTTCCCTCCGATAATTGGCACACGAATATCCACGTATTCATTGTTATCATTGGCGTTGTCGAGGACGATTTGATAAACAGCGTTTTCTTTCGGGGATTCAATAGGACACATAACTTCTTGTCCGTCGTGAACTGCATTCTCATCACTTTTTTCAACAGCAAGACCAAAGTGAGTATTCGGGTTAAGATTCATGGAATATCCCAATGCCTCTTGGTGAACCACGTGCACACGTTCCTTGGAAATATCTTGACAGTCCACGTTGATGATTCGTGCATTAGGATATTTTTCTTGCACTGCGCTAGCGCTTCCGTAGGTAGCATTTTCGAAATAAACAATCACATCAGGATTGGTTACCATCTTGTTCGTGAGTCTTACGCGATTCATGCGCGCAATTTTCGAAAGCGTTGTCTTCTTGCTTGGATAAGTTGGAGCTGCCACCCAAACAGGGAGCTTTCCGCCATTTTGAATGAAGTAAATTCCTTCTCGAATCAAACAAGTAATATCCTTAGTGATAACCTCGAAGAAGGGCATTCCTTGTCTGTAATTATTTCTTAAACCCATGAGTTGAATAATTTAGGATTCAATGATTGTGTTATGAAATCGCCATGCAATTGTCCACGAGCCGGGGAATATTCCCTTCCATAAAAAATAATTTGAAGGTGAAGTTTATTCCAGCTTTCTTCCGGAAATAATTTCTTAGCGTCGCGCTCTGTTTGCTCAACGGATTTTCCGTTCGTTAATTTCCAACGTGTCATAAGTCTGTGTATGTGAGTGTCAACAGGAAAGGCAGGCACGTCGAATGCTTGAGCCATCACAACACTCGCGGTCTTGTGACCTACGCCTGGCAAAGCTTCTAGCGCTTCGAATGAAGCGGGAACTTCGCCGTTGTGTTCGTTTATAATGATATGAGAAAGGTTGAAGATGGCTTTGCTTTTCGCCGGAGAAAGTCCGCATGGCTTAATGATGTCACGAATTTCTTCAATACTTAATTTGATCATATCGAACGGATTGTTCGCTTGTTTGAATAGGTGTGGAGTAATGGTGTTCACCCGAGCATCTGTGCATTGAGCTGAAAGAAGGACCGCAATTAACAAAGTGAATGCATCCGTATGGTCGAGAGGTATGGGAGTTTCAGGGTATAGTTTTTCTAATTCAATTCTCACATACTCCGCGGCCTCTTTCTTTTTCATTACGGAATAAATTGAAATTGAGTTTTGTCTTTCGTGAAATATTCACGCTTCGATTGTCCGCTCCATCGAACATCTACGATGTTCTGTTGGTCGGCATATAATTCCAAGAGAATTGTATTATTTATAATCACTTGATTCGGCTCGAAATAATTCCCTTCAATAAATAAAGTTGTCATGTCGTTGTCTACGCTATAACCTAAAAAATTAAGCACCACATTTCTTCCTCCTACTTGAAGACTGATCTTATCGCCAATATACTTTTTAACTAACTCGAAAACTTCTGGTGTTTGCGGATATAAGGAATTATAGCGATAGCATTGAGCCTCAATGGCGTGCTCCAAATCGTCGGTAAATATTTTACAAGTAATTTCAAGAACCCGAGTTTCCGCATTGAATTCAATGGTTGTGTTGCTCAAATAGAATTTATGAGTCGAGGGCGCGTAAGCCTGAGAACATAGAGCGAAGAGCGCGAAGCAGAAAGATAGAGCCGATTTCATTTCGCCAAATTACAACGAATTATACATTACACCTTACCTTTGAAGCATGTTAAAATGCACGTTGAATAATGAGGAGCTCGCAAAGGCAAAAGCAATTGTAGAAGGGTCCAAGAAAATAGTGATTTCCACCCACATCTCGCCAGACGGGGATGCAATCGGATCTTCTTGCGCAATGGCGCAGATGTTAGTTAAAATGGGGAAGGAAGTGACGATAGTTCTTCCTGACCACGTACCGGCTTATCTGAGTTGGTTGAGCGGAAATGAATATGTTGTGGTTTGTAAAGACCAAGGTGAAGAAACCGCCAAGCGCATTCAAGATGCTGATGCGATTTTTATTTTAGATTACAACCACCTGGGAAGAATTGGCGAAGCTGTTAAGAAGTTACTAGAGGCGCAAATGGGAGTGAAGCCTTTTATTCTCATTGATCATCACGAGCAACCCGCCACTTTCCCTGATGTGGTTTATTCCGACACAAGTATTTGCAGCACGTGTGAAATGGTTTTTCATTTCGCGGGTGCAATGAATTGGTTAGAGCTGATTGATGTGCCAACCGCACAAGCCATTTATTGCGGAATCATGACCGACACAATGTCTTTCCGTTTCCCAAGTGTGAGTCCAGAAACGCACGAAATTGCTGCTTGGTTAATGCGCAAGGGATTGAAGCCGCACGTGGTACATGAAAATGTTTTGGATTCACAGCGAGTGGAGCGTTTGCGATTGATGGGATATGCACTTTCCGAATGCATGACTGTTCTACCTGAATATAAAGCCGCTTTTATAGCAATAAAAAAGGATAAGCTAGATGAGTTCCAACCCCAATCGGGCGATACTGAGGGATTGGTGAATATGGCCTTAAGCGTTGAAGGAACCACCATAGCAGCATTTTTTAGAGAAGACGAAGATTGCGTTCGTATTAGTTTCAGAAGTAAAGGAACACGTGATGTGAATCAAATGGCACGCGCGCACTTCAACGGGGGCGGACACAAGAACGCAGCAGGTGCGCGCTTGCACGAATCGCTGGAACATACGATTGCGAAGTTTATGGAGTTGTTACAAAAAGGAGAAATCTAATGAAATACGCATATCTACTATTCGCATTCGCTGCAATTTTAATGAGCTGCGACAGCTGTTCACAAGATAAGAAGGCGGTGCAGCAAATGACTAAAGCACAAATCGATTCTATGCTCATTGCGCAGAACAGAAGTTTTCACGCGCAAGAAAAAGAGCGGATTCAAAAATTTGTTTCAGAAAAACAATGGCCTACAACCATTACGGGCACAGGTGTTCATTATTGGATATACGAACAAGGAGCTGGAGAAACGGTTAAGTCAGAACAAATAGCTATGGTGGAATACGAAGTCTCGTTGCTTGATGGAACAGTTATTTATAAAAGTAAACCCAACGAAAGAGTTCCTGTGAAGATTGGACATGACAATGTAGAAAGTGGCTTGCACGAGGCAATGCTATTGCTAAAGACAGGAGATCGCGCGAAATTCGTATTGCCTTCTTATCGCGCTTTCGGACTAACAGGAGAAGGGAAAATTCCCATGAACGCAGCTGTTGTCTACGACATTCTCTTGGTGGAAATTCAATAATTCTTTTTTGTTTTTAATTCAATTTTTCTATCTTCATCGAGAACATAGAAATTGAATCATGCTTAAAACAATTGTCCTACTTATTCTTGCCCTTGTTGGACTTCCGCTTGTGGCGTATTACCTAGACCCGAGTTTAACAGAAACGCAATGGCATTTAATTAAAGTGGGCGGAGTCTCCGCTTTAATCGTCGCAACAATTTGTTTCGTTTTAGCTGAATTGACAGGTAATTGCAGTCAGGTGGATAAAATATGGAGCGTTGTTCCAATCATCTATGTTTGGGAATATGCGCATCTCACAAATTATCATCCACGTTTTGTTTTAATGGCTGTTCTTGTTACGCTTTGGGGTGTTCGTTTAACCTACAACTTCTCGCGCAGAGGAGCTTACTCTTGGAAATTCTGGAGTGGAGAAGAAGACTACCGCTGGGAAGTGCTTCGTAAAATGCCCATGTTCAATGCAAGATGGAAGTGGACGCTGTTCAATTTATTCTTCATTTCATTTTATCAGAATATACTTATTTGGCTCATCACGGTACCGGCCATATACGCTCACAAGAGTGCGATGGCACCTCTAGGAGCAACAGATTATCTCATTGCAGGAATCTTATTGTTCTTTTTAATTGTTGAAACTACAGCCGATCAGCAGCAATGGAATTTTCAGAATGAAAAACACAGACGCATCAAATCCGGTAATAATAATGAATTGCCTTACTCCAGGGGTTTCGCCCATACGGGTCTTTGGAAGCTTATGCGTCATCCGAACTATGCTTGTGAACAAGCCATTTGGATCTCCTTCTTTTTCTTCAGTGGAAGTGGAAGCGGAAATTGGTTGAATGGAAGTTTAGTCGGAGCGTTACTTCTCGTCTTGTTGTTTCAAGGAAGCGCAGATTTCAGTGAAGGCATTTCGAATTCGAAATACGAATCTTACAAAGATTATATCAAAAGTACTCCGCGATTCTTTCCGAAGTTTTGGTAATTATATAATGCGCCTTAGGATCTTCGCTAGCCACTCTTTACCCTTATATGGAGGGTGAATCAATGAAGTGGAATTGAAAACTCGACTTGTATGTACTTCCGATTTTAAATGGCAAAATTCAAGGAATCCGTGATAACCATGTGAGTATCCCATTCCGGAAAAATTACTTCCCCCAAAGGGCATGCGCACATCACTTAGGTGCAAGAACACATCGTTAATGGTTACGCCACCGGCCCATGTGTTTTGGGTGATGAACTTTCGTTCATTTCTGTTTTGGGAAAACACATACAAAGCCAAAGGCTTCTCGTTGCTTCGAATGAAATCTACCGCTTCTTCTAACGATTCATATTCGAAGACGGGAAGAATTGGTCCGAATATTTCTTCATGAAAAACTCTTGATTCTTTCGAGACATTTGCAACTACGGTTAGACCGAATAATCGTTCGGAAGGCTTGTGGGCCCCTTCGAACAGAATATTTCCTCCTGTACTGCGAACTTCTTCAACCATAGATATTAGGCGCTCGTAGTGTTTTTCAGAAACGATGCAAACCACTTCGTCCGAGTTTAATTTGCCCTCTATTGTGTAGTGCGAATGGTAGTGTTTCTCGAGATGCTGAACAAACTCTTTCGTTTTTCCTTTCGGAATTAACACATAATCTGCGGCAATACACGTTTGTCCCGCATTGGTGTATTTCCCCCAAAGAATTTTTTTCGCTGCATCTTCCAAATCATAATCTTTTCCAATTACAACCGGAGATTTTCCGCCTAGCTCTAATGTTACGCTTGTTAGATTTTTTGCAGCAGCAGCCATAACTAATTTTCCAACAGCTGGAGAACCCGTAAAGAAAATATGGTTGAAAGGAAGTTCGGTCAACTGCGCCGCAACGATTCCATCGCCTAGAACTAAGGCTACCTCTTTCGGGAGGAATGTGTCCTCAATAAAGTCTTTTAGCGCTTGACTTACTGTTGGCGTGAGTTCAGAAGGTTTGATTACTGCTGTGTTTCCGGCGGCGATGCATGAGATCAGTGGAGTAAGTGTCAGCTGAACGGGATAATTCCACGGAGAAAGAATGAGGCATACGCCTTTCGATTCAACATGAATTTTATGGGAAGCAAACGGATTGGCAATGTTCATTCCGGGATAGGTAATGCGCATCCATTCTCGAAGCTCTTTTCTAACGCCCTTTAACTCAGAGAAGATAAGCGAGAATTCCATGATGGAAGATTCGAACGGGTGTTTATTCAAATCTGTTTTCAGCGCGCGCGTCAGGTTAGCTTCGTGCTTGTGCAATCCCTTTTCAAATCTATTCAGTACTTCGATTCTTTCAGAAAGTTTGCTGTTTTTGAAGAGCAAGGCATGTTTCTTTTGCTGCTCGAAAATTTCTAAATTTAACATAGTAAATAGTTATTCGTGTTCGCGGATCTTTTTAGTTTCGTGCTCTGTTGGAGGGTCTGTAGTTTCCTCTTCCTTCAAATACCAGTCTTTTAAATTGGGTTGCCCCGCATCTGACCAAGCGCTCAACCATAGGCTTCCTAAGGAATAAACAGCGGAACGCATTCTTCGTTCAATTTGTCCGTTTAAAAGATTGCTGTAAGCTTCAGAGAACTCTCTGGAATAGGTCCGCACTTCAATGTTGTTGCGAACTTCAAATGCATATTTCTTGTCGGCAGGAAATTGTGCTGTGAGTTGAGCTTCAAACTTCAATACAGAATCGACGCCGGCATAACTTTCTTTCAATCGTTCCCAAATGAAATGCTGTGGGGCTGAAATGTATTCTGCCTGTCCAACAAAGAAATCGTATTGTGGAAATTGAATTTCAGGAACGCGACTTTCCCAGAAACCGTGAATGCCTTTTTGATTGGTTTTTTGTCCGTTGTAGTTTGAAGTTGAATGAAGTGGCACGTGCACATCGCCCACGTAATGTCCTATTTCAGCAGAAAGTCGAAGAACACGATTCACATCTTTTTCTTTAAAGGCAATCACTAATTTTGAATAAACGAGATACAAATTCCACGGAACAATGCCATGTGCGCGAAGGCTATCTTCTCCGTATTTTGATACAGCGTCGTTCCAACGCTCCGGTAAATTCTCAAATGGAGAGGAAGATGTTGATGTTACATAACGATCAACATCGAGGAAGTGACACTCAGCTTCCCCCTTAACACTGTATCTTCTTTTGTCTGGATCTACACTGTGATCTATTAAATAGTTCATGTTGTATTTGTAGAATCCGAAAAGTTCAGGAGGCAACGTGTAAATGGCGAGCTCGTTAATTTTCTTATGCCCGAAGAAGCCCCAGTCTAAACAGATGGGTGGTTCTGGTTCAGAAGCAATTGCAAGAAATGGAAAACAAAGTATCCAGAGGGAAAAGGACTTCGTTTTCATGTTGAATTTTTTACGCATTGTCTATTTCCAACTTCACCAACCTCCCATCGCGAAGAATAGGAATGCACGGAACCGTATCTAACGTAAGGCAGTACTTCACGTCTTTTTGAATTTTCAATTTCATTAGACGCTTGCGATGAGAACTCGCACGAAGGAAGCTATAAAAATTATCACGAGCCGAACGGTATAAAAATTTAGCCGAGATAGTACTGTCTTCGTTCGAAACGAATTTGCGACTTTCTAAAAGTATGTCTGCTATTGCACCCGCACAGATTGTGTCTTCTAAATTCATCTTCTCCTTCCAACCAGACGCTAGTACAAGAACATTTTTGTTCTGCTCAATGAGCCAATTGCTGAGATAGGTGAGGTTGTTCAAACAACCGATTACAACAATGCTTTTGTCTTTTGCCACTTCAATGGCGTTGGTTCCGTTTGTGGTAGTAAGGACAACTGTTTTTCCAATTAAATCTGGATTCATGAAAGCATAAGGGGAATTTCCAAAGTCGAAACCTTCAACAACTTGTCCGTCTCTTTCAGCAGCCGTGATGTATCCCTTCGATTTATAATCAACGGCTTTTTCAACCGAATTAATAGGAATGATCTCTTTTATTCCGCAATGAAGACCTGTGGTAATAGCACTTGTAGCGCGAAGCACATCAATAACAACCACAATGTCAAATCCATTGTCGTACAACGGGAAATGACTAGGGGCATAACAAACTTCGACAATCTTTCTTTCGCTTAGTGCTGGCATAGGGTAGATTCTAAAAAGCTAAAATTAACAAAAGAAAAGGAAAGCGGCGAATTTGTTTATGCCATAACTAACTTCGCAACCTAATCAGAAGCCATGCGTGTAAACAAATTCATAAGTGAATCGGGACTTTGTAGCCGAAGAGAAGCCGACAAGTTTATTGAACGCGGTCTTGTTACTATTAATGGAAAGAAGATTGGACTAGGTGCCGAAGTTGGACCAAGAGACGTGGTGAAAGTGAACGGTCGCGGTCTAAATAGAGAAGAGAAGCAAGATTTGGTTTTGGCTTTCAACAAGCCTATGGGCGTTGTTTCTACGACAGATAAAGTAGAGAAGAACAACATCATTGACTACATAAGCTACAGCGAGCGTATTTTTCCAATTGGAAGATTAGATAAGGATTCTCAAGGGCTTATTCTTTTGACAAATAATGGTGACTTGGTGAATAAGATTCTTCGCGCAGGAAACAAGAACGAAAAGGAATACATTGTTAGCGTAGATCGTCCGTTGTTCGCTGACTTCGCCGAGAAGATGAGTCAAGGAGTTCCTATTCTTGGCGTTCAAACTCGCCGATGCAAAGTTGTAGTTGAAACTCCGTTTGTATTTCGAATTACACTTATACAAGGGCTGAACAGACAGATTCGAAGAATGTGTGAACACTTTGGATACACAGTCACGAAGTTAGAACGATGCCGCATCATGCACATTGGCATACAAGGGCTTCAGGTGGGTGAATTCAGACCTTTGGAGGAAGATGAGATGAGACTGTTGAATAAGTATCTTGAAAAATCGAAATCAGAAGCTCCGGAGAAGAAAGCTTCGAGCGATCCAGACAAGCCGAAGCCGAAACCAAGACCTAAGCCGAAGCCAAGAACAAGTGCTTCTGCATCTTCGCCTTCGTCTTCGAAACCAAGATTTAAAGCCGGTAGTAAGTCTCATGCTAAACCGGGTGAACGCACGTTTCGAAACGGACCTAGCAAGGGCAGTAGCAGTCGCGGAAATTCAGGGAAGAGTAGCAGAGGGGGAGCGAAAAGAACGGGCAGATAGAACTTAGTGTAAAAATTACACTAAGTAATTCGTTCGTCTTGTTTATCTTTGTTGGAAATACAATTTCCTATGGCAAACATTGCTCACATTCATGCAAGACAAATTCTCGATTCGAGAGGTAATCCAACAATTGAAGTCGATGTAATAACAGACCAAGGTACTGTTGGTCGCGCTGCTGTTCCTTCAGGAGCAAGCACGGGCATGCACGAAGCGGTTGAGCTTCGCGATGGTGATCAAACGCAATATCTGGGTAAAGGAGTCATGCGTGCTGTTCAAAATGTCAATGAAGTTTTGAATAAGGAATTAGAGGGTGCTTCAGTTTTTGAACAGAATCTAATTGATATGGCCATGTGTGCGATTGATGGCACAGATAACAAAAGTGTTTTAGGAGCGAACGCTATATTAGGAGTATCGTTGGCGGTTGCGAAAGCGGCTGCAGAAACTTCTGGGTTGAGTCTTTATAGATACATAGGTGGAGTGAGTGCAAACACACTTCCAGTTCCAATGATGAATATTATTAATGGAGGTGCGCATGCAGATAACAAAGTAGATGTTCAAGAATTCATGATTCTTCCAGTAGGTGCTGAAACATTTAGTCAAGCCTTGCGCATGGGAGCTGAAGTTTTTCATCACTTGAAAGCTGTTTTGAAAAAACAAGGTCACATGACGAACGTAGGCGACGAAGGCGGATTCGCTCCGAACTTCAACAGCAACGAAGAAGCACTTCAGACTATAATGCAGGCGATTGAAGCTTCTGGATATAAAGCAGGCGAAGATATAATGTTGGGATTAGATTGCGCATCAACGGAATTCTACAATCCTGAAACGAAGTTGTATCACTTGGAATCAACTGGGGAACACTTAACAAGTTCTCAAATGGTGGATTATTGGGCGGACTGGACTAAGCGTTATCCGATCGTATCTATTGAAGACGGATGTTCAGAAGACGATTGGGACGGTTGGAAGTTGATGACAGAGAAGTTAGGAGAAACAACTCAACTCGTTGGAGATGATTTATTCGTAACGAATGTGAATCGTCTTTCTCGAGGAATAGAGGAAGGCATAGCTAATAGTATTTTGGTTAAAGTGAATCAAATAGGCTCTTTGACAGAAACGATTGATGCGGTTAACATGGCTCACAGAGCGGGATATACCTCAGTAATGTCTCATAGAAGTGGCGAAACGGAAGATACCACTATTGCAGACCTTTCCGTTGCGCTTAATACGGGACAGATTAAAACAGGTTCTGCATCTCGCTCAGATCGTATTGCAAAATACAATCAGTTATTGCGTATTGAAGAAGAGTTGGGAAAGATGGCTTATTTCCCTGGAAAGAGCATATTGAAATAGGTTAATAAATAGAAATTAAAAAGGGCCTTGCGGCCCTTTTTTTTACTGATTTAATTCAGGGTATCTATCTAAAAGATCGTCTCGTTTTTTCTTTGATGCTAGCATAGACCAAGAGAATCTCTTCTTGCCTTCTTCGAAACGTCTGTTATCATCTTTCACTGCAGTTAGAATGGCTAGGAACTCAGCGTCAGAGCTGATAACAGTGAGTATATTTAATTTGTATTCGAACATGTACCAAGTAGCACCATCAATTTCCAAATACAAACGGAAAATATCACCGCTTCTGCGCTTCTCAATTTCAATGAGTCCTTTGGTGTACTTGAAAATTTGTTTCTTGCCCATGCTGGCAATTCCCAGTGGCCCGGAGGTAGAGAAGGTCTCTAAATCTTCGTTCCAAACCCAATTCAGATCTCCAAAATAAAAGAACTGCTGAAGTTCTTCGGGAAGTCTCTTCAATGTTCCGTCTAAAGCTAAATCTGCAATAATTTTATCAGATTTTTCAATTCCTAAAAACTCAACCAAACTTTTTTCAAATTGCGTTTTGGTTAAATCGATAGGGTCTAAGTTGGCATTTGTAAATTTATCAGCAATGTGCTTTTGAGCTCCTTCATCAAAAGGGAAGTTCAATAGACTCGTGCTTTGCGCAGCCAATGTGGAGTCGTTCGATTGGAAATGAACGGTTCCCACAGACTTCATAACCATCATGCCGTAATCAACATTGAAGTCCATAACACCATCTCCAGTTAACTCGCAGGTGGTGGTATTTAAACCAAGCAATTGGCCTGGCAGCTTCGGCTGACGAATTTTTTCTTTCGATCCGATGTAGTAGGTTTTCTTGCCTTTGTCGTAATACAAGTAACCTGTAGATTCAATAAGTCCGTGGTCTTTCTTGTTTGGCTTGGCACTCAAGAAACCGGGATATATTTTCATAGGTGGTTCGTCCTTCACAATAACACCAACTCCCAATTTAGACATGGTCATATCGCGCAAGGTGCTATCTACAGGTATGTAAATTTCAAGTGGATTAATTTCCGATTTAAATTTGAAGAAGGTTCTCGCAATACTATTGCAGTTATGCAGAATGCGCACACCGCCGGTGAAAGTCAGATTCGGATTGCTTGCGTACAATTCGAATTTTCCATAATATTCGAAGGCAGGGGACAGGAAGAATTGATCTGTCTCCTTAATGTCCCCGAAAGCAACAGTTTGGTACGTTGAATCCAATCTAAATGTGTTAATGTGAATCTTCTGCTCTTTCTTGTTTTCGTCTTTGTATATAATGTCACCACTTCCCTCATATTTCTTGCGTCCTTCAATTTTCAAACTTGCATTGAAAATTTTATGATGCTGGGTTATGAAGTTGCTAATCACTTGAGCGCGCTCCAGCCTTCGCATATTCGCCCATTTGTCAATAACCACATAGTTACTATCGGGTTGAACTTTAGAGTCGGCAACAATAATGTATTCAATCTTGTTACACGTTAGTCGGTTGTTCTTCACATCGTATTTGGCATAAGGAGATAGGAAGTTCAAGCTGTCTTGGTTCGGATCAATGGAGTAGAAGTTACTTCGCTTCTTTTCTGCATCGGTATCAATAACCAAATCTTTTTCAGCTTTGCGGGAAGAAGAAAGCTCCATCTCCGACTTATCCATGAACCAAGTAAATTGATCCATGAAGCAGACGTAAAGGTTCGTAGGGAATTCGATTTTCGTTTCACCGCTGTTACTCTTGAACTGTCCTTTTCTAGCATCGAAATCCACATCGGCACTTACGTTATCTGTTTTGAACGAAAGTCCAACATCGCCTGGATTCGATTTTAATTCAAAAGAGGATGTGTCTGCGAGTATTTTTCTATTTCTTAATTTGAAATGTTTGGATGAGAGTTTTGCACCAACGAAATCACTCGATCCGTTACCCGTCATTCCTGTTGGTTCAAGTCGCATGGTTCCTTTGAATTTAGCTTCTTGATTGAAGCAATCAACCAAATCGTCGTTAGTGGTTACTTCTAGCTTATCTTTTTTGGGGAAGTACTGCAAATCCATTTTACTCGCTTGTGCATCTGGAACATTCGCTTTTTTGTCGCTTTTGTTCGTGAAGGCAGAAGCCAATCCAAAGACCTCTTCAGGCACATAAGTAAACGAATTGGAAATCGAAGTCGAAGTCAGATAATCAAGTTTCCCCTTTCCTTTTAATCCTGAAAAGTTCAAGGTTAAATCTCCTGTAACCTTAGCTTTTCCGCCGTAAGCTTGAAAGCCAGAATCAGTGGTGTTGATTTGAAAACCTAAGCTGTTATCTTCCATCAAGACTAAAGGCTCCTTGATATCTGGAAATATTCCTCCGCTAATCAAAGTTCCCTGAAATTTCAAATTCTTTTTATTGAAGTTGTCGAGCGAGTCAATTTGAAACGGCTCAACTTCAAAGTAGAATCCATCGCGTTTGTACTTTCCTTTTTGTATGGAATACGAATCATAAAACACATTCGAAGTTTTGTTACAGGTTAAAATTGGATATTGTGGATAATCCTTCGAGTGATAGCCGCTTTTGTTTGTTGGATGATCTATTTCGAGCGTTCCGGAAAGACCAGAAAGGACATTCCTAACGCGAGTTTTAGGGTAGTTGCCAAAATTATCGGGCGCTCGAGTAAAGTCGTCTACGAAAATGACACACGAATCAATTTCAGCCATGTCAAATTTGAATTGATCATATATGAAATTGTATTTCGCTCCCATTAACTCGAAATTACCCGTGTTAATTCTTCCGCTAAAACTGAAATCACGATCCTTGTGTAAAATAATTTCACCTCCAGTCGGATAGATCATGACTTTCTGTGAATCACTGAGCAAAACGCTATTTACGCCTTTGATTATGATGTCTCTTGTAAGCAAACTGAACCGAGCATTTTCAGAACGATCCACCTCTGAAATAAATTGAATGGCATCGTAATCGGCGTTCCCACGATTGTTTTCGATGTGTTTGTGCAATTTTTCAAGTAAAACAATCTCACGCGTTTCAATGTCGTACTGAATATATCCCTTGTTCGTTAAATCTATAAATATGGGTATCCATTGTTCAACTCCAGTTCTTGCTTGACGAGCAAAATCGATGGCGTTAAAGTAATCAGATTGCAGCCCTTTTCCAGTTCTATATAGAATATAAACGGGATGATCGTTCGAAATTCCGGCTAGGGTGGAAAAACGTTTTTCTTTGAAATAATCTACAGATTCGAAATCGGCGTTTCCTCCCGGAACGGCACCAAAAGTTCCAAAGTTCATGTAGGGCGCATCTATGTTCCATTGAACCGTTTCAAAATACATTTCCACTTCGTGATAGGTATTTAGAAAAGGGGAAGGAGAGATGCCGTCTTCTGTTCGAGATAGCTCAAGGTTCCGTGTCTTTTTTGTGAACATAAAGAACAGATCAGGATGGTAAATGCTATCTGAATCCAAACGCATTTTTATTGAAGTATTGCTGCTTTGAATGCGATCGGGACGGATTTCAAAAAGCAAACTTTGCGCAATGACGAAGGCTTTTTTCTCCCGGTAAAAAATAAGGCTGGCAGGAGTTTCCATAGTCCCTGTTCCCTCCAACTTTTTTCCAGACATGGTGAAACCGCCTTCGTAATCGACATTCGGAACAATGTTCTTAATTTCTAATCGCTGGTAATATGATTCAAACAATGGATAAGAGGCTGTTTCTGACGTTCTGTTTCCAATGATTTTTTCTGTGAGCTTTCCAGCCAAAGGCTTATCGAAAAATTCATTATAAAACATAACGCTGTCTATGATGTAGCGAGATTCTTTGATTCGAATGTTGTAGCTATTGAATGAAGCATATGTTTTTTCAGGATCATACCCAGCACGCTGCCACGTCACTCTTCCCTCATTGCCATAGAATTTTTCAAGTGTGGGAAAGTACATTCCAGATGTCTTGTAAATAACAGAACTGTCGCCGCGACTGAAACACTTCAAATTCATTTCATCAAAAGCGACGTATGGCAAAGAATCAAATGCAAAACGATAGGTGTTGTTGTTGGTCTTCCATTGAAGCGATTCGTTTTTATAAAAGGTTAAATCTCTGAAAAGCCCCAAGCTAGTTTCAACAAATTCAGCCCCGAACTTTTTTATTTTTTTGTCGGAATAAATACGAATGACTAGATCATTCCATCCCTTCAATTCCGATTCGCTTTTTCCGGAATTTTGGAAATAAATGAATGCTTGAATGTAATTGTCGTAATCCGGAAAAATTTTCGACTTGTTATCGATGAACAAGGTCAGCGTTTCACGGAATTGTTTCTTTTGCTCTTCAGTGTATACATTTCCTTCCAACCACATCTTGGCAAGCTTCTTTTCGATTTGATCTTTACCATAATCCTTGCGCTGGTCTTCGAAAATGTTTGTTAAATAACTGAACATTTTCTCATCTTCTTCAGGAAGTTTTTCTCCCTTCTGTGCAAATACACCAAGGCTTATAAGTAAGGCAAATAATAGGAAAAGTATTTTCTTCATCGTCGCATGTCTAGTAACATTACAAGGTTAACGCATTTTTCGGACGAATCATTTTCTGGACGACCCGAAAAAGGCGCATATTTTCAACAACGAGCATCCTGATTATCGTGCCAAATTCATAGCAGACGTCGTACCTTTGCGGCCTAATCACTTTTGCAATGAACAAAGAGGTATTTATCGTTTCAGCCGTGCGCACTCCAATGGGAAGTTTCGGCGGATCATTAGCTAGCGTTTCAGCTACACAATTGGGTGCGACTGCAATTAAAGGAGCGCTAGAAAAGATTAACTTGAATCCTGAAGGGGTTCAAGAAGTAATCATGGGTTCGGTTCTTCAAGCCAACCTTGGTCAAGCACCTGCACGTCAGGCTGCGAAATTCGCGGGACTCTCAGACAGCGTGCAATGCACCACTGTGAATAAAGTATGTGCTTCAGGAATGAAGGCCATAATGATGGCTGCGCAAAGCATTCAATGCGGAGATGCAGATGTGGTTGTTGCAGGAGGCATGGAAAGCATGAGCAGAGTTCCTTTCTATTCGGAAAATTTACGTTGGGGAAATAAATATGGAAATGTGACCATGATCGACGGTTTGGCGAAAGACGGACTAACCGACGTGTATCACAATTATCCAATGGGAAATGCTGCAGAGCTTTGTGCAAAAGAGTGCAACATCTCTCGCGAGGCGCAAGACGAATTCGCCATTGAATCATACAAGCGTTCGGCTGCTGCTTGGGCATCTGGACAATACGCAAATGAAATTGTTCCTGTTGAAGTTGTTGGAAGAAAAGGCGACGTAGTTCTTTTCTCTGAAGATGAAGAATACAAAAACGTAAGCTTTGATAAAATTCCAGGACTTCGTCCGGTGTTCGCTAAAGACGGGACAGTAACCGCTGCGAACGCTTCGACCATGAACGACGGTGCTGCTGCTTTGATCTTAATGAGCAGAGAAAAAATGGAAGCGCTTGGACTTACGCCATTAGCAAAACTTACAGGTTATGCAGATGCAGAGCAAGCGCCAGAGTGGTTCACTACAACGCCTTCTTTGGCTTTGCCAAAGGCAGCTGCAAAAGCAGGTGTGAAAGTAGAAGACTTAGATTTAATTGAATTGAACGAAGCCTTCAGCGTAGTTGGAATTGTGAACATACAAAAAATGAATTTAGATCCAACCAAGGTGAACGTCAACGGCGGTGCGGTTTCTTTGGGACACCCACTCGGATGCAGCGGCGCACGTATTGTAGTTTCGTTGGTTCACGCTTTAAAAAATCGCAATCAGAAATTAGGCGGTGCAGGTATTTGCAACGGTGGCGGAGGAGCAAGCGCTGTTGTCGTTGAAGCGGTATAATTCAAACGTATGAAATTATTATTTCCAAAGCAGATCACACCGCGCTGGCTTATCTTCTCGATAGACCTAGCGTTATGTGCCTTTGCTTTCATTGCGGCATATCTCATTCGTTTCGAATTTGCTATTCCGAAGAATGAATTGGATCTCATGCTGCTCTTTGCACCAATCTACTTTGTTGTAAGAGCCATTTTATTCTATGTTGGAAAATCGTTTTCAGGCATTATTCGTTTTACGAGCACACAAGATGCTATTCGATTGGGGTTTGTGTTATCGCAAGGCAGTATAGCATTCATCGTGTTAAATTTCATACGCAAGGGAGTCAACGGTGCTTATTTCGTTCCGCTATCAATTATCATTCTTGAATTCTTGGTGAGTGCTGCTTTACTAGTGTTCTTTCGACTTTCAATAAAATTCCTTTATATGGAATTGAAAAGTTCGAAAGGAAGTAAAACCAAAGTGGTTGTGTTCGGCGCAGGAGAAGGAGGATTGTTGTTGAAAAGAACACTCGATCGAGACCGACAGTCGTCGTTAGATGTTGTTGCCTTCTTCGATGACAACAAACAAAAATTTGGTAAGAAATTGGAAGGCGTAGATATTTTAAGTTCGAAAAATCTCGACGATTTCTTGGCGGCGAATCCAATTGAAGAACTTATTATTTCCGTTCCTGAAATTGCCCTTTTACGCAAGCGTCAATTGGTAGATTTAGCTTTGAAGTACAAGGTTATCTTGAAGCACCTTCCGCACGCGAACAACTGGATAAACGGTGAATTGAGCGCAAAGCAATTGCGTGAAGTGAAGTTTGAAGATCTGCTCGGAAGAGATGTCATTCAAATGAGTTCGAATGAAGTGAAAGGAATTATTCAAAACAAAGTGGTGCTTGTGACTGGCGCTGCGGGCAGCATTGGTAGCGAGTTAGTTCGTCAATGTTTGCTTTTGAATCCGTCGAAAGTTATCGCTTGCGACGTGGCAGAAACACCCATGTTTTTATTGGGAAATGAATTGTCGAAATTCATTGATGAAGGAAAGTTGGAAATGGTTATTGGTGATGTGCGCAACGAATTACGCATGCGACGGATGTTTGAAGCTTTCCATCCGAAAATAGTTTTTCATGCCGCTGCGTACAAACACGTTCCGTTAATGGAAAACAACCCCGCAGAGGCTATTGCGACGAATGTTTTTGGATCAGCCAATGTTCTTGAGATCGCCGCTGATTTTGGTGCAGAACGTTTCGTTATGATAAGCACCGATAAGGCTGTTAATCCTACCAACGTTATGGGTGCAAGCAAGCGCATTGCCGAAATGATTGTGCAGTCGAAAGACACGTCGCTCATTTGTGTGACAACTCGATTTGGAAATGTATTGGGAAGCAACGGTTCTGTAATTCCTGTATTTAGAAAACAGATTGAAGAAGGCGGTCCGGTGACTGTAACGCACAGAGACATTACACGTTTCTTCATGACCATTCCTGAATCAGTGCAGTTGGTCCTAGAAGCCGGAGCCATGGGTAAAGGAAATGATATTTTCGCTTTCGATATGGGACATCAAGTGCGTATCTCGGACTTGGCAGAGCAGATGATTCGTTTAAGTGGATTGGAGCCTGGACAAGACATAGAGATTCAATACACCGGTTTGCGCCCTGGTGAGAAATTATACGAAGAAGTTTTAGCAACCGAAGAGAACACGGTTCCAACGCACAATGAAAAAATTCTTTCAGCGAAAGTGCGGAACGTAGAAGCTTCAGAATTGAAAGAGAAATTATCTCGTTTGGAAGAACAAATGAATCTTCAAAACAACCAAGAAATGGTTCGTGTCATGAAAGAGATTGTTCCTGAATTCATAAGCAACAATTCTGAATTTTCTTTGCTCGACAACTAACTGTCATGTCGAGTTACCAAACCGTTTCTTCATCGGCCGATTCGTTGTATAAAGTAAGTGGAAGTAAACACATGGGTAAAACCTTTCGTGTTCATGCCGAAAAAGAAGCCAAACAAATTATTCAAAACCTTTGGGAGGAACATCCACAAGCCACTCACATTTGCTTCGCTTATGTCTTAACGGTTTATGAGAAATTGGAGCGAAGTTCAGACGACGGAGAACCCGGTGGTACTGCCGGAAAGCCAATCTTAAATCAAATTAAATCAGCCAAACTAACAGAAGTCTTGGTTGCTGTTATTCGGTATTACGGAGGAACGAAGTTGGGTGTATCTGGATTGATAGACGCGTACAAAAATGCCGCGAAGCTTGCGTTAGAGGCAAGTGGAGTAGAGGAATGCGAGGTGGAAGTTCAATATGCACTTTCTGTTAGTCACGAAGAAACACCCGCACTCATGAATGCGTTGAATAGACTTTCATTTCGAAAGATCAATACACGTGTTGAAATGAATTTCACCATTGAAATTTCCATCAAAGAAGAAATGGAAGCGCAACTGCGAAGTGTCTTGAAAGATCTTCGCTTGAACTCTTTGGAAATGGAAAGTCTTTCGCAGCACCCTCCAACGGATCTAGGGAGTAACGGGTAAATTTTCGTTAAAAAGCCATTGCTTGTCGAAAGGCAGAATGTGAACACCACTAAAATAGAAATGAAGTATATCTTCTGCTGATTTCCCTTTTTTTGCCATGTTCATGGCTCCTTCTTGACAAAGTCCAACACCATGTCCGAAGCCTCTTCCGTGAAGAATTACTTCGTTGTCTAATTCTTCAATGTGAAAATATGCTGACTTCAATTTTAAGTCTGTGCGCATGTCTTTAGTTGAAAGGGTAGTGTTGTTTTGTATGTATAAAAGCGGACGCTTATTCGAGCTGCAATTCATGCTTCCGGAGATGCATTCGTCGGAGTCGTTAATTGAAATATTCTTAGTGGTTAAATAGTTTTTCCAGTCATTTGCAGAAATACTTTTTTTCCAAGTACTGTTCAACATCCCCATGCAATACGGATCTTTCTTTCCAACACAGTAATAAAGGTTCGCTTTCCAAACGTCTTGCGCACTGCAGGTTTGTCCGCCACAATTGCTATGAAAAAAGGCTGTGATTAACTGAGCCGTACTGTCTACAATAACCAAATTTTCAGTTGCTTTTACTGCACTAAAAATATCTACGTCTTTTTTTGAAATGCCATGATAAACCTGACAATGCGTTCCGTCGCAAACGTCATATCCAACATGCCGCTCGTGATTTCGAAGGGCATAGGTTCGACTAAGAATCGCCTGCACTTTGTAATACTCTAATGGTTTATTGGCACCGCCTTCGGCTTCAACCACACCAGCGACGTACTCCTCCAATGGGAGTGAATTAATTACTTGAATTTTTAAATCGTTGGGTTGAAGGGAAAACTCGCCTTCGTATTTGAAAATAAAGGTTTTTGAATTTTGCATCAAAGCGAAAAGCGCATCGTTTTTCAACGAAGAAAAACTCGCTTTTGAAGTTTGAATGGTTTTGTAAGGATCCGTTTTTACTTGAATGTTTATTCCATTCAACATGAAAACAACAGTATGCTTGCTAGGTATATGAAGATTAATGGTGTCGCATTGAATGTGAAAGCTGTCGGTGCATTGCACATAGAGGTAGGTCCATTGTTTTTGTGAAAGCAATTCCAGTCGCACTTCTTGGGCGAATGACTGCATGCAAAGAACCATTGCGCAACAAAATAGAATTTTTCTTTTCACAAGAACAAAACTACGCTCTGATAATTTACGCTTGTGATAGACCTTGAATATTTTTCAACAGCAACGACGCCGTTAACTCGGAAGCACCACCGTTTCCAAGAGACTCTTTTAATTCTGCGTAAGACTTCAAAACAGATTCGCGTTTACTTCCGCCGAGAAGCACGGCACGCAATTCTTCTTCCGCTTGTGCGACATTCCATTCGTCTTGAATGAGCTCGCGCAAGGCTTCGCGATTCAATAACAAATTCACCAACGAAATAAATTTGATTTTCACCAAGCTTTTCGCAATGGCATATGAAACAGCATTCGCTTTGTAGCAAACCACTTGAGGAGTGCCTAGCAAAGCTGTCTCAAGCGTAGCGGTTCCGCTTGTGACCAAAGCCGCTTCGCTGGCTTCCACCAAGTCGTAAGTGAGGTTGTAGAACAAACTGACTTTGTGCTTTCCAATAATTTGTTTGTAAAGATTTTCAGGAAGGGAAGGAGCGCCTGCAATGATAAACTGATGCTCAGGGAATTTGTATTTCATTTCCAACATCACATTCAACATGCGTGTTATTTCTTGTTGGCGACTTCCGGGAAGCAGAGCAATTATAGGGCGATTGTCTAAAAAGTATTTCTTTCGAAATTCCTCTCCAGAAACACTCTTGCGTTTGTTCATTTCATCGAGTAGCGGATGACCTACAAACTGAACGTCCATTCCTTTTCGAGCGTAGAAATCTTTTTCAAAAGGAAGCACAGCGTATAGTTCTGTAACGTCGCGTTTAATCTTGTGTACGCGATTTTCTTTCCAAGCCCAAATCTGCGGAGCAATGTAATAATACACAGGAATGCCTTGTTTCTTTGCCCAAGCAGCAATGCGTAAGTTGAATCCAGGGTAGTCGATAAGTATGATTGCATCTGGACGTTCGTTCAAAATTTCATCTTTGCAACGCTGAATATTTTTGAAAATGGTGCGAATGTTCTTCACGACCTCCCAAAACCCCATGAAGGCTAAATCTTTGAAGTGCGTTGAAATTTTCACGCCTTCGCGTTGCATTAAATCTCCGCCCCAACCCACAAGTTGAAGGGTAGGATCTTGTTTCAATAATGCCAAGGCCAAGTTGCTTGCATGCAAATCGCCCGATGCTTCACCCGCGATAAAAAAGAATTTTTTTCCTTGTTGCATTAGTATAAATAAATAGCAACAGGCACGCTAACGATAACCACAGCGAGAAGTCCTTTGCAGAAGTTGTAATATTCTTGACGTATCATAACGAAGAACAAGATCACGTCGAACAGTATACTTACTGTTACAAGTTTGTCATGGAAAATATCGCTTCCTTGAACCAAGGTTTCAATAAACCTTCTGAAGGTTTGTCCGTTGATTTGAGCAATTAAAAATCCGAATACCACGAATCCAACAGCAACTCCAAGAATTCCAGCAACAACTCCATACGCGAACGTGTCTAGCTTTCCTTTTTTCACAGTGGCCATTGTTGCAAATGTTTAAGCGTATGGTAAGCGGTTAAGTCATATTGAACAGGCACTGCCGAAACATACATGTTTGCCAACGCATATTCGTCGGTGTCTTCTCCTTTGTCGTGGTTGTGAAACGTTCCCGTTAACCAATAGTAATCTTTTCCACTCGGATCTTTTCTTTGTTCGAACCAGTCGTCATAGAAGGCTTCGGCCTGACGACCGAAACGAATGCCTTTAATTTCTTCAATATTTCCTTTCGGAATATTCACATTCAAACAGAAATTTTCTGGGAGGTGTTCATCGTTCAAAACATTGCGAACGATAATTTCAGCGTAATGCATAGATGCGGTGAAGTCTGCGTCTTCCGCGTAGTCTAGTAGAGAGAATCCGAGAGAAGTAATGCCTTCCATAGCGCCTTCCAAGGCCGCTGACATGGTTCCGCTGTATAAAACGTTGGTGGCAGAGTTGTTTCCGTGATTCACCCCACTTAAAATTAGATCGGGCTTTTTCTTAATGATTTGTGAAATGCCGAACTTCACGCAATCGGCCGGAGTGCCTGAACATGAATAGGCCTGAACCCCTTCGCCAAAGATGTTTTGTTCTTGTGCGCGAATGATACCGTTAATGGTAACAGCGTGTCCCATTCCGCTTTGGGCTTTGTCTGGAGCAACCACCACAACTTGTCCGAATTTCTTCGCAACTTCCACCAACGAACGAATACCTTTCGCGGTAATGCCATCGTCGTTCACAACTAAAATCGTACGTTCTGAATTCATACTGCAAACATAAGCTTGAAAAGTAGCATCACTTGCCTCAGATTCATGAATATTTCTTCATCTTTGCCCAAGATTTATAAACATATGAATGCATTCGTAGTAGGTGGTGTTCGCACTGCAATTGGAAGTTTTGGAGGAACGCTTGGTCCGGTGAGAGCCGATGATTTAGCAGCAGTTGCTTTATCTGAACTCATGAAGAAATTTCCGAACCTTGATCCCGCTGTTATTTCAGATGTGTTTATGGGATGCGCGAATCAGGCGGGTGAAGACAACCGCAACGTGGCGCGTATGGCTGTGTTGTTGGCCGGACTTCCGCATACTGTTCCAGCTGAAACCTTGAATCGTTTGTGTGCTTCAGGTATGAGTGCGGTTGCTACTGCGGCTCGTGCTGCACATGCCAACGAAGGCGATGTGTTTATAGCAGGAGGAGTAGAGCACATGACTCGCGGACCGTGGGTGATTTCGAAGACTAGCTCGGCTTTCGGAAGAGATGCGCAGATGTTCGACTCTTCATTCGGATGGCGTTTTGTGAATCCGAAAATGAAGGAAATGTATGGCGTAGATGCCATGGGTGAAACGGCAGAGAACTTAGCTGAGATGTTCAATATTTCTCGCGACGATCAAGACGCTTTCGCACTTTGGTCTCAGCAAAAAGCAGCGGCATCCATTGATTTATTGAAGGAAGAAATTGTTGCGGTGAATATTCCAACGAAAAAAGGAGATCCAATTATTTTTAATACCGATGAATTCGCGAAAGCAGGAACAACCTTGGAAGGTCTTGCAAAATTGCGCGCTTCATTCAGAAACGGAGGAACCGTTACCGCAGGAAATGCATCTGGATTAAACGACGGTGCTGCGGCATTGTTGATGGCGAGTGAGAATGGATTGCAAACGCACGGATTTACTCCGTTGACGCGTGTGGTTTCTTCTGCGGTAAGCGGAGTAGAGCCTCGCATTATGGGCATTGGTCCGGTTGAAGCATCGAAGTTGGCGTTGAAGCGCGCGGGATTAACGCTCGATCAAATGGATATTTTAGAATTGAATGAAGCCTTCGCGGCGCAGGTTTTGGCTTGTACCCGTCAGCTTGGATTGGAAGACAACGACGCACGCATCAATCCGCAAGGAGGAGCTATTGCGTTGGGTCATCCACTGGGCATGAGCGGAGCACGTTTGGTTCAAACGGCCTCTATGCAGTTGGCTCGTTCAAACAAAAAATACGCTTTGTGCACCATGTGCATTGGCGTAGGGCAGGGGTATGCAGTTGTTTTAGAGCGCGTATAACATGGCGAATATTTTTGAATTCAACGGATACATTCCAGTCATTCACGAGTCGGCGTTCATTCATCCGAATGCAACGGTAACGGGAAATGTCATTATTGGAAAGAACGTATACATTGGTCCGGGCGCGGCTATTCGTGGCGATTGGGGACAGATTGTTATTTCTGACGGATGCAACGTTCAAGAGAATTGCACCATTCATATGTTTCCTGGAACCACTGTTGTTTTGGGTGAAAACGCACATATTGGCCACGGAGCTATTGTGCACGGCGCACAGATTGGCGCGAATACGTTGGTTGGAATGAATGCGGTATTAATGGACGATGTTGTTGTGGAAGAAGAGTGCATCATTGGCGCCTTGTGTTTTGTTCCTGCGAAGACGGTAGTGGAGAGAAGAAGTGTTATGGTTGGAAATCCAGCGAAGAAAGTGAAAGAGGTGAGTGATCAAATGTTAGAATGGAAGACGGAAGGAACGGCCTGGTATCAGCGTTTGCCGGAAGAATGTCGCAATACCTTGCGCGCTGTAGAACCGCTTCGTGAGCTTCCAGCAGACCGAGAGGTTCAGGACACGAAGGGCTATAATGCCTGGCACGAGCGCAAGGCATGAGTTTTCAGTTTAAGCAATTTTCTGTATCGCATGAAACCTCTTCCATGAAAGTGGGAACCGACGCGGTGTTGTTGGGTGCGTTCATTCAAACAGAGAAACAAGAGAAAGTTTTAGAAGTAGGAACGGGCTGTGGCGTTGTTGCGCTTATGCTGGCACAAAAAGGAAATCGTGTTTTAGCGATTGACATTCATGCGCCGTCGGTTGAAGAAGCGCAGCAGAATTTTAGCAACTCGGTTTTCGCACCTTTGTTGATTGCAGATGAGATTGATTTTTTTAAACTTCAGGCACCGGTGAAATTCGATCGCATTGTATCGAATCCTCCCTTTTTTCAAAACAGTTTACAAGCCCCCGACGAAACGCGCAATACTGCGCGTCATGCCGTGAACGATTGGGTGAAACGTTTTTGGGAACGCGCACACAAGTTAACGGGAAGGGTTAACGTGATTATCCCCGTTGAAGTCTTCGACGAATGGAAACGCGAAAGCGAATTGTCGAATTTTTTCTTGGTAAAAAAATGCGAAGTCTTTTCTCGCATAGACAAACCTGCCATTCGCTACATCTTAGAATTTTATCGAATAGAACAACCGTTGGAAGAGAGCTCTCTTGTTCTTATGAATGAAGATGGGACTCGGACTTCTCAATACTCTTGTTTTGCCGAAGAATTTTATCTTTGAACTACGTTGTTTGAACTACGTTGTTTGAACTACGTTGTTTGATAACAGTCGAAGACATTCGTTGCTTCGCAACATTCGTGCTTGCACATTCGCCCGAAGGGCATTCTTTGTTAGAAAAAGATCACTCCTCAATTTCCAACAGAACACTCAACAACACCTGCAACTCCCTAACCTTATCGGCATTGTTCTGAGAGATGTAATGATGACTCAGCGCGTTAATGTTGCGTGTAACAACATCGGAGTTGGAACATGGATCGAAGAAACGCTGATCCAAAGGCAAATGCTGACTGGTAATAAACTGCTCAATCTCTTCGCGGTCTAGGATAGAACCTCCCGCCGCTGGATTGATATAAAATAAAATTTCTTCTACGTCGGTTTCGCCTTCAGGCAACAACCACTCTGGCATTTGTTCAACATAACACAACAAGAAATGCCCAGGTAAATTCACACCGTAAATAGGTAAGTCTAAACTGCGAGCCAACAATAAGTACAAAGTGCCAATGCTTAACGATGTTCCCGTCTTCGTATTCAACACATCGAACAACGAATGCGGAGCATTCTGAATTTCGCCAGAGACACTCGTGTATCCGCAAAGCTTAAATATGATATGATTCAAAACATTAACCGTTTCCAATGCGGTTAAGCGCTCGTTCAATTCTAACCAAATATCCTGACGCAGTCTCGAGAACAAATAAGTAATCTCTTCACTCGGAACATTACGCTGATAATACTTGTTCAGGATTAACATTCCTTCAAACAAATCCTGCTCACCCAACTGCCAATCTTTAATCGCCGAATAAGTAGTCTTGTATTGAATGTTCGCAATGATTTCCGATAAACGCTGAAGCGCAAGTTGATCGCCACTTCCAATAATGAAATGATCTTCTAACGTATGCAATACATCTTCGCCCTTCTCAGTAATGGCTTCGCGAACCGTTTCGAAGACTACTTCGTCGGGATCATCGAGCAATTTTATCAAAGCGTGAATATCAGATTGACTCATGTTGGGTGAAATTAACAAGGTCAAATCTATTTTAGGCTTTACATTTTTACACGGCGCTTTTAAGTCTTTATTCACACTGAATTTTTAGTAAGTGGAAAACAGACTGACAGCTTGTCTCTATTATTCATGAATCTTCGTTGTGGAATAGCTGTTGCTAAACATGAGCATGATTTTACCTCAAGACCGAACAAAACTTCTAGACGCACTCTTGTGGTCTTCTATCTTTATTTTACTTTTTGTAATTGCATTTTACGGTTCACGTTACATCAACACATCCCTTTCCGCGTGGGGTGTTGAACCCCGCACATGGAAAGGGTTATTGCACATGCCAACCATGCTTTTCGTTCACGCTTCACCTGAACACCTTTGGAATAACGTCTTAGCATTCTTTATTTTAACAGCCACGCTCTTTTTTTTCTATTATGAAATTGCGATTCCCGTTTTCTTAATCATGTGGGTGTTTTCCCCCATTATTCTATTTTTAATTGGAAGAGACAACGTTCACGTCGGAGCAAGCGTGCTCATCTATGCCGAATTCGCCTTTCTTTTCTTCAGTGGAATATTTCGAAGAAACCTTAACATGAAGCGAATATCCATGGCCGTCGGATTCGTTTATGGATACACCGTTTGGTATATGTTCCCCATTGAGCAACAAGTTTCGTGGGAAGGACACATCAGCGGATTCATATGCGGAATTATTCTAGCGTGGTATTTCAGGAAACAAGGTCCGCAAGAACCGGTATACAGGCACGAATTAGAGCCAGAGCTTAGCGACGAAGATCCGTTTTGGTTGGAAATAATTCAAGAAAAAGATCAAAAGCCTACCTTATCAGATTCGAATAGTGAATAAGTTCATATTGGCCCCCTAATTTATTTCGAAATGGACTGCTTTATATTTGTCACGTAAACTAGATTAAAGACAACACATGAAATTCATTGTCAACTCCCTCGGCCTTTTAAAACAATTGCAATTGTTAAACGGCGTATTGAACTCAAACAATACCCTTCCAATCCTCGATAACTTCTTGTTTGAAATGAAACAAGACGAACTTACGCTTTCTGCTTCAGACTTGGAAACAAGCATGAATACACGCATGGCTATTCAATGTAAAGAAGAAGGAATGATTGCAGTGCCAGCGAAATTATTATTAGATATCTTAAAGAGCCTTCCAGACCAACCGCTAACATTCGATGTTGACGGAAAGACTTTCGGAATTGAAATCACCAGCGACAACGGGAAGTACAAACTAACCGGACAAAATGGCGACGAGTTTCCAAAGGCCCCAGCAATGGGAGCTTCAAAAGCATTGTTGATTGGTGCAGATGTGTTGAACAGAGCCATCTCTAAAACCATCTTCGCTGCTGGTAACGATGATATGCGTCCTATTATGTCGGGTGTGTTCTTCGAAATCGAGCCGGAAAGCGTTCGCTTCGTTGCAACAGATGCGCATAAGTTGGTACGTATGACACGTTCGGACATTGGCGGAGAATCTGCAGCATTTATTGTTCCGCGCAAACCTTTGAACTTACTGAAAGGCGCTCTTTCTTCCTTGAAGTCTGAAGTGAACATGCAGTACACAGAGAACAACGCCATGTTCACTTTCGAAAACGTAACATTGATGTGTCGTTTAATTGAAGGGAAATACCCGAACTACGAAGCGGTTATTCCAAAAGAAAATCCATTCAAATTAACAATTGATCGTTTAGACTTCTTGAATTCGATCAAGCGCGTGAGCATCTTCGCAAACCGCTCTACGAATCAAGTGCGTTTGAAATTAACTGGAAGCGA
>JBILTF010000024.1:0-28012 GCA_044371675.1 Flavobacteriales bacterium | reverse complement strand
ACATCATAACTACCATCCATGAGCTTGTAGAAATCAGCTTTCGGATAGAATACAATTTCTGCATCTTCCAATACCTCTGCTGAAGCGCTGTGCTTTCCGTGTTGAAGCAATGGAAGAAATCCGAAGAATTCATTCTCATGAACGAGTTGAATAATTAGGTCCTTGCCAATTTCATGGCTCATGTATATTTTTACCTTTCCAGACTTCAAGAAATAAACACCCATGGCGTCGTCGCCTTCAGCGAAGATGAGCTCCTTCTTTTTGTATTTCTTTGTAATGGCGCTATCGCTCACTTTCGTGATGTCTGAAAGTCCTTTCACTTCGTTCAAGAGATACTCCATTCCGTGCAGCGGTTCTTTTGCAGATGCAGCACTGACGCGTCTCGCTTTGTCTAAGCGACTTTTCACAGCGCTAATCAAATCTAAGTCGTCAAAGGGTTTAGTTATGTAATCGTCGGCACCCAAATCCATGGCTTTGCGCATGTCGGAACGATCCGCCTTTGCGGTGAGAAAAATAAATGGTATGGCCGCCGTGGACTCTTCCTTCGACAAACGGTTCAACACGCTGTAGCCATCGAGTTGCGGCATCATAATGTCGCAAAGAATAAGGTTAGGAAGTTCCGATAAAGCGAGTTCCACTCCCACCTTTCCATTTTCGGCATCGAAAACGGTGTAGCCAGACATTCCTAAGATTTCACAGATGTTCTCGCGCATTTCAGTGTTGTCTTCAATAACTAATATTTTTTCGCTCATAATTAAAGAGGTAAAAGAATGATGAATGTTGTTGTTGAATTTTCTATGCTGGTGAAGGAAACCGTGGCGTTCATAAGTTCGAGGCAACGTTTAACAATGCTCAAACCCAATCCGGTTCCTTGAACATTCGAAGCGTTGTGCGCGCGATAAAAACGATCGAACAATTTACCCTGTTCCGATTCTGGAATGCCAATTCCTTGATTTGAAATAGTGACTTGAACTTCATTCGATTCGCTCTTACTTAATACCTCAACCAATATATTGGTTTCATCGAAAGAGAACTTAATGGCGTTAGAAAGTAGATTTACAAGAACTCGTTGCAACAAGATTATGTCAGCTTTCACTTTTATATTCTTCGGGCAATTCACTTCAATTTTCTGATTCGGCTTTAGAATTAAATCCATGTCATTGACTACTACTTGAAGTATTTCACACAAATTAATCTCTTCCAATTGAGCCGATACTTTTCCTTCGTCGAGTTTACCCAATGAAAGTACATCGTTTAAGATTTCCGTTAAAGAAAAAACAGAGTTCTTAATACGCTGAATATGCTTGTCGCGTTGACCCTGCTCCTCTTCCTGCACGTATTTCGCAATAAGTGAGACGCTTGAAAGAATAGTCGTTAAAGGCGTTCTGAATTCATGTGAAGCCATGGTAACAAAGCGCGACTTCATTTCGTGAAGTTCTTTTTCCTTCAAAAGTCCTTCTTTCAATTCAGTTTGACTCTTCTCCAAATCGTTGAGTGCTTCTTGCAAAACCAACGTACGTTCCTTAACCTTGCGTTCTAGATTTTCATTCAAAGTGAGTAATTGCTTATTCACGACCTGTAAATCTTCCTGAAACTTCAGGCGCTCGGTAACGTCTATGATGAAGGCAATCACAAACATTTCTCCTTGCGAATTGTAATGACTTAACGAAATTTCAAGAGGAAATACCGAACTGTCCTTTTTCAACCCATACAAAGTCATGTTCTGACCCATGGAGCGATTGGTTGGACGTTCGTTGTAGTTTTCTCTGTGACTTTTGTGTCGAGATCGAGCTGCATCTGGAATAAGTGCATCTATACCAATGGCTAACATTTCATCTTCCGAATAGCCGAAAAGCGAAGCGCAGCGAGGATTCACAAGAACTATTTTCCCCGATTTATCGGAGATTAAAATTCCTTCATTTACATGATTCCATATTGAGGCAAATCTATTTTCCATGGGCAGTACAAATCTATTGGAGTCGCAGGTACAAGAAAACCGCAAGCGTCAGAAAAAGTACTGACAAATGTCATGTGCTGTAAGTTTCTTTCAACAAAGAATAAGTTTGTCATTCTTGCGGTTAAAATGTAAAAATCAAAATAATTTTCATTTTTAGAAAAAAATGTAAGTTAAGAATGAACATTGGCGAATAATCCTTGTTTAACCTTTTGAACATAACTTTAAACAAAATGAAAAAAGTATTACTTTCTCTCTCGCTAGCTTTAAGCTTAGGCTTATCTCAAGCTCAAACGGCTTTTGAAATTATTCAAAACTCGCCAAACCACAACACGCTCGAAGCTGCAGTTCTTGCTGCAGGCCTAGACGGAGCCCTTAACACGCTTGATCCTATTACCGTTTTCGCTCCAACCGACGATGCTTTCAATGCTCTTCCAGCTGGAACCGTTGCTGCTTTGTTGGCTGACATTCCTGCTTTAACAGATATCTTATTGTACCATGTTTACGCTGGAGGTGCAGCATTGTCAACCGATCTATTTGATGGACAGGTTATCAATATGTACAACGGTTCTGACATTACTGTGACCATCAACAACGGTGTTTTCATTAATGGAACAAGCCAAGTTATTGTTGCTGACATTGCAGCTTCGAACGGAGTTGTACACGTTGTGAATGAAGTTTTAATTCCTGCGGCACTATTGCAATACACTGTTTGGGACGTGATACAAAACTCACCAGACCACACTACACTAGAAGCTGTAGTTGGACTAGCAGGATTGGACGGTGCATTGGACAGCGAAGGTGCATACACTGTATTCGCTCCAACCGATGCAGCTTTCGCTTTGGTACCACAGCCAATTATCGATGCATTACTTGCTGATCCAGCGGGTCTGTTGACATTCATTCTTACTTACCACGTTGTTCCTTCGGTAGCACTTTCTACTGATCTTGCAGACGGTCAAATTATTACAACACTTTCAGGTGTTGATGTAAACATTTCTATCATAAACGGAGATGTTTTCATTAATCAAGCGCAAGTAATAGTTGCGGATATTGTTACAGACAACGGTGTAGTTCACGTTTTGGATGCTGTAATTGCACCAGGTGTAATTGCTAACAATGTTTGGGAAATCATTCAAGCTTCTCCATCACACACTATCCTAGAAACAGCTATTCTTGCTGCTGGATTAGACGGTACATTGTCAGATGATTTCTTCTTCACTGTATTTGCTCCAACCGACGACGCTTTCGGTGCTCTTCCTGCTGGAACTATTGAGTCTTTGATTGCAAATCCAGCTGCACTTACAAATATCTTGTTGTATCATGCAGTAGGAGACGCAGTAAATTCAACTGATCTTGTAGACGGTCAAAGCGTTACAATGCTTCAAGGTGACAACACTACCATTACCTTAGGAATGGGCGGTGCAATGATAAACAATGCAAACATTGTTGCTACTGACTTAAACGCTTGGAATGGTGTTGTTCACGTAATTGATGCAGTTCTTTTACCACCAGCTTCAGTAAACGATATTTTGAACGCTTCTGTTCAAGCTTATCCTAACCCTTGCACAGATGTATTAACAATCGAAAGAAAATCAGCTTCTGCTGAGAACTATTCTATCTACAACGTTTCTGGTCAATTGGTAACTAGCGGTCTTTTGAATAACACATTGAATACGATCTCTACAAACGCTTTCACACCAGGTATGTACTCTGTTGTAACAGCAAGCGGAAGTCATTTCAACTTCATCAAAAACTAAATTTTAGTTTGTGGTTTAGATTATAGTTAAGGAAAGAAGAGCGGGAATTCCCGCTCTTTTTTTATTTCAATGAATATGTTGCTTTTCCCTGATCGAAGTTTTCAAGCACGATACCCCATTTCATGAGTTTCGCTAGTTTTCGAATTAAGATAGGTCTTGGGGTGCCGGCCTTTCGAGACAATTGATTCAATGTGAAGGGTTGTTGCTTCAACAAAGAAAAAAGCTGTTCTTCTCTTTCCGACATTTGAAACAGTTCGTTTGAGTCTTGGTATGAAGAAACTTCTTGCATAGCAATCCACACGTTAGAAGCCGGAAGTGTAACATCGTGCTCACGCACAAAAGCTTTCCACCCTTCTTCCACTTTCGCTAAATGAGGCTTTACAGAAGATTCTTCAATTTGAATTTCAAGTACAGCCTTTCCTTCCACCTTCCAAACGGAATGGGTGAAATGAATTGGGGGCTGACAAAATTCTTCAGCGCTGCGAATGATCATGTGTATTTCTTCTTCCGGACGAATGCCGGAAACGTTGCCGTTGTCTTTTACACCAATAAGTAAACGCCCGCCAGAAGTATTGGCGAACGCAACGAGTGAACGAGCAATTTTCTGCGCATCGTCGATACGCATTTTAAAGTCTTGCTTCAAATGCTCGCCTTCTGTAATGTAGGTTAGCACGTAAGACATGACTTATGCTTCCAGAAGTTCGGCGACGTAGATGGATAAATGAGAAGCAAATTTCAACACCTTTCCATTCTCAATAAGAATAGCTTGCGGTGATTCATGCTCTACTCCTGTGTCTTGTGCAATCGCATTTGAAATATTGCGATGCTCTATAAGATCCAAGTAATAAGGCTTTACAGAAGAAGACTTGTCCCAATCACGTTCAAAACGCGACAACGCTGTAGTACTTATACTACAACGTGTGCTGTGTTTGAAGACGATAAACTTTTCTTCGGATTCGAGTATGGCATTCCATTGCTCTACCGAGTTCAATTGATTCCAATTCATGGTTGAATTATTTAATCAGCGAAGTTAATTCGGTATCCAATGGCTTAACACCCGATGGGAATTCAGCTAACCATTCTCCTTCTGGAGAGATTAAAAATTTGTGGAAGTTCCATTTCACGTTTCCATCTGCCACACCGTTTAACGACTTCTGCGTTAACCATTGGTAGATGCCGTGTTGATTCTTTCCTTTAACATCGATTTTCTCGGTTAATGGGAAAGTTACTCCGTAATTTTTCTGACAGAATGAAACAATTTCTTCGCTTGTTCCTGGCTCTTGTCCAAGAAATTGGTTGCAAGGAAATCCGATGATCACCAATTTACCTTGGTACTGTTCGCATAATTTTTCTAGGTCTTCGTATTGAGGAGTATATCCGCATTTCGAAGCGACATTCACACACAACACATATTTTCCTTTGTAATCGGCCATGTTCATGGCTTTGCCATCGATGGCATTAATGGTTAAATCGTAAAAGCTCATTTTGTTTGTTCCTATTGGGTTAGAAGGTTTCTGCCATCTGCTACGAAAGGCTAATGCTGCAACTGAGGAGAGGACTAACACCAGTAATCCGACGATGTAAATTGTTTTCATAATGATTTAACAAAAGAAGAATAAGAATGTTTAGAGTAAGAGCAATTAAATTGCGCGCTCAAACAAAAGTATGGAAGACATTGCATTGCAACACGAAGCTGTTCATCATTCTTATCTTAAGAAACTAGAACAGGGCGAATTTTCGGACATGAATAAGGCCTTGGCCTACTTCGCTTGTCAGTATGAAGGGTACAGCGCTTGGTTCCCCAAGTATTTGCAAGCTGTCATTGACAAACTCTCGAATCCTGCGCACAAAGCGCATTTGCTCGAGAACCTTGCCGAGGAGAAAGGGCAATTGCATGAAGAAGATCTTCAAGCCATTCGAGCGTTGGGTATTGAAGACGAATGGGTGATTGGAATTCCTCATCCGCAATTGTTCGCTCGATTCAAACAATCAATTTGTGCCGAGCATCAATTCAAAATAAACAACGCTGTTGAAGAATGGCGCACTGCTTTTTTGAATTACATGAACAGTTGTTCTGAAGCTGAAGCCGTTGGTGCCATTGGCTTTGGAACAGAAAGCATTGTAAAGTATATCTATCGTCCAATCATCGCATCCATTTCAACCTACACCAATCTTCCTCTTAAATCCTATGTCTTCTTTCCGTTACACACGGAAGTGGACGATGAGCACGGAAAGGTGCTTATTTCTATTGCGAATGAACTAGCTTCGCAGAATGAAGAAAATGGCAAACTCATTCAACAAGGAATGGAGATGGCGTTGAATCTTCGCAAGGAATTTTGGACCAAATTAGAATTGGAAACGAACGCACTATAACTATGAAGCACCCACTAATACAAGCTTACGAGAGTGATTTTTTTGATGAAGAGGAAAAGTATTTTATTCAAGATTGTTTGGGTGCTTACATTCGTTCGTTCAAGTTAAGAAGCGACACCGACAAGTGGCGCGAATTTATTGCTGAATTGAATTCTACCGAGAAGCAGTGGGCTCTTCACGCACTAATGACCGACGATGAGTTGAAAGTAAATGCGTTGTTTGAGGAAGGAAAGAAAGACGTTGAAGTAGACGTGGCACTGTATGAATTGTTAGACTTCACATACGAGCAAGTTTTGTTTCTTCGTTTGAAGCCCTTAACAGATGCGGTTTTGCTGAAGACATCTTTGACTCCAGATGAACCCGATGCGTTGTTTGAACATCACATTGATAAAGTTAGCGGAGAAGAATTGTACAGAAACACGGTTGAAAAATTGAACATTGATTTCTTCGTGGAGCGATTGGATTTCCCGTTGGAAGTCCTTGATCCTCGTATTGTTCGTGTCTCTCCGAATAAAAACAATGAGTTGCACAAGCATGCACACGAGACTGTGTTTGTCTTTTTCAAAGGAACTGGACAAGTTGTAATCGATGACGTTACTGTGCCTGTTCAGCCGGGAAGCATTGTATACATTCCAAGATGGTCTATGCACCAGTCGCAGAATACAAGTAACGAAGAGATGATGTTCCTCGCGGTTGCCGATTTTGGTTTTACTGGAAAAGCATTCATTGGAAACTATCTGAAGACTGCGCGTTTGAAATAGTTCTGTTGTAATCTTGCATCCGATATGTTGAAAGCGAGACAGCCAGGAATGGTATTCATTTTTATAACCATCTTAATTGATGTAATCGGATTGGGAATTATTATCCCCGTGCTGCCCGATCTCATAGCCTCTCTTACCCAATCTACCATTACGGAAGCGGCCACTTGGGGCGGCTGGTTAATAGGAGTATACGCATTCATGCAATTCTTTTTTTCTCCGATGATGGGCGCATTGAGCGACTCTTACGGAAGGCGTCCGATTATCTTAATTTCTTTATTGGGTCTAGGCTTCGATTATTTGCTCATGGCCGTTGCGCCGAATATTACGCTTCTTTTTATTGGTCGAATTTTAAGTGGAATTATGGGTGCGAGTTTCACGGTGGCGACAGCTTACATTGCAGATGTATCGACGCCTGAGAAGCGTGCACAGAACTTTGGAATGTTGGGAGCAGCTTTCGGGTTGGGATTTATTCTCGGGCCAGTTATTGGCGGCTTGTTGGGAGATTTAGGGGAACGCATTCCGTTCTACGCCGCGGCTATTTTGTCTTTGTTGAATTTTATTTACGGCGTTTTCATTCTTCCAGAATCTCATCCGGTTGAAAACCGGAGAAGTTTCGATTGGAAAAGAACCAATCCGTTTACCAGCTTGAAACGCTTAGGCCAATACAAGGGATTTATGGGGCTAATTGTGGCCTTCTTCTTTTTATATCTTGGCGGCTTTGCCATTCAGAGCACGTGGTCGTTTTTTGGAAAGGCTCAATTCCATTGGGATAACGCCGATGTTGGGTATTCGCTCGGTGCGGTGGGCGTGCTCATCTCGTTGGTCCAAGGAGGGCTTATTCGTTATACCAGCAAGGTTTGGGGACCAAGGAAATCGATTGTGATCGGAATGGCATTCGCAACAGTGGGTTTAATCTTGTTTTCGTTCGCGAATGCCGGATGGATGATGTACATCATTCTAATCCCCTATTGCATTGGAGGCATCTCCACGCCTTCACTTCAAGGATACATGAGCAATCAAGTACCCTTGAATGAGCAAGGCGAAATGCAAGGCGCTCTTTCTTCTATGGTAAGCATTACCGCCTTCTTGGGTCCGCTTATTATGACACAGACCTACGCCTATTTCGCCAGTGATCATGCGGTTGTGAGTTTTCCTGGAGCAGCGTTTATGCTCGGAGCAATCTTCACTTTGGTAGCACTCGTGCTTACCCTTCGAACCTTGAAAAAAGTATAACATGAGAAAAGCTTTGTTCCTCGATAGAGATGGCGTTATTAACCACGACCCTGGAGATTACACCTATTCAATCGATGAGTTCGTAATTCTTCCAACAGTAATGGAAGCCTTGCAATTAGCGGTTTCCAAAGGATTCGAATTGGTGGTGGTAACCAATCAAGCTGGAATTTCGCGAGGTCTATACACCAAAGAAGAGGTCGACCGCATTCACGCATTCTTCCAATCAGAATGCAAAAAGAACAACGTTGAAATTCTAGAGTTCTTCTACTCCATTCACCATCCAGATATCTGCAACTCACTCTCACGTAAGCCTGCAGGTCTTTGGGTAGAACGCGCTTGTGCGAAGTATAAATTCGACAAAGACGCGAGTGTTATGATTGGCGATCGTGATCGCGATGTGTTATGCGCCAACTCTGCTGGCGTTCGCGGAATTCAGATGAAGCAGAATGGTGATTTGTTAGAATACGTCAAAGCGCTTTAAGATGCAGGTTTGTTGGAACGGAATATTCACTGAAGAAAAAGAACTTCATCTCGATGTTCGAACCAACCGCGCCTTTCGGTACGGTGATGGATTCTTCGAAACCATTCGCTTCGAGCACAATCGCATTCCACTTTTCAAGTATCATTTGCAACGCATGGAAGCCTCAAACAATCTTTTTAAGTTCGAGACTTCAATATTTTCATTTTCAAATATTGCAATGCTGATTGAACAAACCTTTCAGTTAAATAATATTGAATCAGGAATTGCACGCGTGACATTCTTCAGATCTGGAGAAGGACGATACACGCCACTTCAAAATGAAATGAATTTTCTGATTGAAGTGACCGAACAATCATTCGGTTCTTATTTTTCTTTGTTGAAGGAAGTTGGTCTTTCCACCCAAACAGTTTTGCATGCCCATGCCTTCTCCCATTTGAAAACGCTGAACGCACTTCCCTATGTCTTCGCGGCCATAGAAGCGAAGGGGAACAATTGGAACGAATGTCTTCTTCCGAATACAAAAAATGAAATTGCCGAAGGAACCTGGAGTTCTTTGGTGTGGATGGAAGAAGATTCGTTGTTTACTCCTCCACTTTCAAGCGGATGTGTTTCAAGTACCATGAAAGAAGCTTTGAAAGATTTCCTTCAACAAAAAGGAGAAAAAATAACTGAAAAAGTGTGCTCACTATCCAGTCTTCAACAATCACAAGAAGTGTGGTTGCTGAATGCAACGCAAGGAATACAGGCTGTTTCGCACTTTCAAGATAAAATCTACTCGCACGACAAAGCGTTGAAAGTTGCTTCTGAATTGGAGGATTTTCTTTCTTTGTGAACCCTTCTCCTTTCGTATTTTAGCACCGCTATGAAATTAAATCTTCGTCAAATTTTTGCTGCAACCGTTTTGTCTGTTGCATTCTTCAATGCCTTTGCGCAACCACAGGTGAATCCATGGAACGATAAATTCCGTCAATTAGGTCCCGATGAAATGGCCACTCCGAATACTTATCGGACCGCTAGCGGCGCTCCTGGAACCGACTATTGGCAGCAGCAAGTTGATTATAAAATGAAGATTCGTTTAGACGACGATATTCAAAAAATTCATGGTGAAGAAACCATTACGTATCACAACAACTCTCCGGATGTATTGCATTACTTGTGGATTCAGCTTGATCAGAACATCTATTCAAAGGACAACAATACCGCGAAGATTGAGCAGATGAAGATTAGCGATCAGATGCAGACGAACGACCTTATTGATTTGTATCCTTGGTTTGACGGTGGTTTCAAACTAGAAAAAGTCGCAGATGTAGCAGGAAAAGACTTGCCATATATTGTTAATCAGACGATGATGCGCATTGACTTGCCGAAGCCAATTCAACCTGGAGAAACCTATGCTTTCCAAATCAATTGGAACTACAACATCAACGATCGTATGCGCCTAGGCGGAAGAAGTGGTTATGAATATTTCGATACAGACAAGAATTACTTGTATACCATTGCGCAATATTATCCGCGCTTAGTTGCATACATGGACTATAGCGGATGGCAGCACAAACAGTTTTTGGGATCAGGTGAATTCACCCTCGATTTCGGAAATTATGAAGTCGCACTAACCGTTCCCTCAGACCACATTGTTGCCGCTTCGGGTCTTTTACAAAATCCGAAAGATGTCTTGTCAGCTGAACAAATGGCGCGTTACAGCAAGACCAAAATAAGCAAAGAACCTGTAATAATTTGCACCCAAGACGAAGCCATTGCGCGTGAGAAAGGTCATAGCAAAGCCATGAAGACATGGGTATTCAAAGCTGAAAACGTCCGCGACTTCGCTTTTGCTACTTCAAGAAAATTCATTTGGGACGCGCAATCGGTTGACATCAACGGAAAGAACACGATGGCTATGAGCTTTTATCCGAAAGAAGGCAATCCGCTTTGGGAACAATACAGTACGCGTCTTGTAGCGCATACGTTGAAATCATACAGTGCTCACACGATAGACTATCCTTATCCGGTTGCCATTAGTGTTCACGCGAAATGGATTGGAATGGAATACCCGATGATTTGTTTCAACGGCGGAAGACCAGAGCCAGACGGAACCTACAGCGAAGGAACTAAAACGGGCATGTTGTCGGTTATCATTCACGAGGTGGGACACAACTTCTTCCCGATGATTATTAACAGCGACGAGCGTCAATGGACGTGGATGGACGAAGGATTGAATACCTTCTGCGAATATTTGGCTGAAAAAGAATGGGATCGTGAATTCCCTATCCGTCGTGGTCCAGCAAGAAACATTGTGGACTACATGAAAGGCGACAAAACAAAGATGTCTCCAATTATGACGAACTCTGAAAGCATTTATCAATTTGGAAACAACGCATACGGAAAGCCTGCAACAGGATTGAACATTCTTCGCGAAACCATCATGGGCAGAGAGTTGTTCGATTACGCATTCAAAGAATATTGCAGAAGATGGGCCTTCAAGCACCCTACCCCTGAAGACTTTTTCCGCACTATGGAAGATGCGAGTGGAGTTGATTTGGATTGGTTCTGGAGAGGATGGTTTTACACCACAGAGCATTGCGACATGAATTTGAAAAGTGTTCGTGAGTTTACCATCAACGGACACGATCCAAACGTTGAAAAGGCCCTGCTGAAAGCGAAAGCAGATGCGCAACCTGCAGATATTTCATTAACCAGAGATAAGCAAGAAGGAATTGTTCCAATCGTAGATCAGAATTCTGTAACCCGCGACAAGTACAATGATGACAATCCGTATGCTGTATCAGCTGAAGATGAAAAGAAATACGAAGAGTACAAAAAGAACTTGACTCCAGAGGAGCAAAAGCTTTTGAACGAAACCAATTACTTCTATGAGCTAACAGTTGAGAATGTTGGTGGATTGCTTATGCCAATGATATTCGAATTTACGTTTGAAGATGGAACGAAGCAGATTGAGCGAATTCCAGCAGAGATCTGGAAGATGTCAGAAGCAACAGCTAGCAAGGTTTTCCGTTTCGGAAAGAAAGTAACCAACGTTGCTTTAGACCCTTTATTGGAAACAGCAGATGTTGAGTTGAATAACAACTTCTGGCCGACGCGCAATGTTCCGTCACAATTTGAATTGTTCAAACAGAAACGGTAAAAAAAAGGAAGATAGGGAAAGAAATGAAAAGATAAGAAAAGTTAAGAGAAGGCCTTCTAATCATTTGAAGAGCAATGTCAATGTCTTCAATGCAATTGACTTTGATGACTGAATTGCGCCTGATTTGAATGAAATCTTTTTGAAGACGCTTCGTTTGCAGTTGTTTCAATGATTTTTTTTTAATTCTTCAAATGTTGTCCAACAGAAACACTGCTGTATTTTCCATATACATCAATGTATTAAATATCTGAAATAACAGCATGCTGAAGATGAACGGAATAAGCAACTAAAGCATCTATTGCGTTATCTACAGAATAGACAAAAGTATGACCTAAATCAAAAATGATTACATCTAGCAATGCATGAATTAATTCATCGTCTCCAACTGTAAGAACCCGGCTTTTCGCAGTTTCAGAAATTATCATATCAATCTTTTCGTTCATAATACTTGAGCTGTTTATTACTCTGCTAATTAAAAACCAATAGAATTAACGAACAACACCTTATTGTTAAGTGTTGAAAAGCCGACAATTCAATATAAAATTTCTGTTTTAATTTTGTAGTGTATGAATATTTTCGCCCAAACAGAAACCGAAGAAGAAGTATTGCTCGATGTTGTCACCGATGAACAATATCAGATTGTTGTTTTCAACGATCATGTGAATACTTTCGATCATGTAATTCAATCGCTAATGACCATTTGTAAGCATGAATGGATTCAGGCTGAACAATGCGCTCTGTTGATTCACACGACAGGTAAAACTGTTGTGAAGTCTGGTCCATACAAAGAAATGGAACAGATGTGTACTGCTCTTCACGACAGAAGCATTACGGCAGAAATTGAAAAGAAATAAGCATGTCGAACACGCGCTTGGATCAAATTCTAAAAATGTTAGAGACGCATCCAAGCGATCCATTCCTGCATTACGCCACTGCACTCGAATATGAAAAGCTTGAGCAAAATGATCGGGCCATTGAAATTCTCGAAAAATTATTGCTTACTCAATCAGATTATTTACCCACTTATTATAAAGCAGGTCAACTTCACGAATTGATTGGAAACAACGAGCGGGCCATTGAACTATATCTTGTAGGGAAAAAATTAGCACGTATTCAAAAAGACTTCAAAACAGAAGGTGAACTTTCTGAAGCACTTATGCTTCTTGACGTTTTCGACGAATGAGCAGCACTCCTTCCCTACCCAAAATTGCATTTTACTGCAGCTCTATTAGCTGGGGAGGATTGGAGATGAATACTCTTCGGTATGCAAAGGCGTTTCAAGAGGAAGGATTTCAATTTGAAGTGTATTTGGTTGAAGGAACAACGTTAATTCAACACGCTATTGAACTAGGGATATCTGTTATTACCATTGAGCGAAACAAAAAGTACTTCGACTTTAAACATGCTTGCCAGGTGGCGAAACAATTCGAAAAAGACAACATTGATGTAGTTCATTTCAGAGACAATCGCGATTTAGATTTTTTAGGTTGGGTAAAGTTTTTTTCTTCCCGAAAATTTAAATTGGTATATCATCAAGCCATGCAATTGGGCGTTTCAAAAAAAGATCTTTTGCACACGCTTCGCTTTAAACGCATAGATGCTTGGGTCTCTACTTTGAATTACATGAAGAAGCAAGTGCTTTCGCACACGAAGTTTCCTGAAAATAAACTTCACGTTGTACCGCTAGGAACCAATATTGATAACACTTCCATTCATTCCAAGGAGGAAGCTCGAAGGCTTTTAAATTTACCTTCCGATAAATTTCTAGTTGGTGTAGTTGGAAGGTTAGATGAAAAGAAAGGTCAGTTTGAAGTTATACAAGCTATTTCTCAATTGAAGAATAGCGAAAAGGATATGAATGTTGTTTTCATCGGAGATCAAACAAAGAATGAAGCCGAGGAGTATGTTCAGAAATTGAACGATGTAATGGCAAAAGAGCAACTTCAAGATATCGTCTCCTTCCTTCCCCACCAATCGAACATGCAACAATTGCACGGTGCTTTTGATTTGGTGATAGTTCCGAGTTGGGAGGAAACTTTCGGAACAGTAACGATTGAAGCCATGGCGAGTGGGGTTCCTGTTATTGGAAGCGATACCGCAGGTACTGCAGAACTCTTAGACAATGAAAAATTTCTTTTCCAACCGAAAAATAGTTTTTCGCTAAGTCAGACATGGTTGGAAGTCATGAATAACGATGAGTTGCGCGCAGATTGGGCCATTCACCTCCAACATAAATTTCAAGAAAAATATTCTATGCGGTCAAGTATGGCGGCGTGGAAAGAATTAATACTTCACATTTAATGATTAGTTACAAACCTTCCGATTGGCTTCATTTTTTATTCAGCTTTCATAAGTCCGACACGTTCCGACAGCTTGGAATTCTTATGATAGCGCTCGGGTTATACGCCTATGGTGTTCGCTATGTTGAAAAGGAATATTGGCACATTGATGCGAATAGCGAAATATCGAAGCTCACCATTTTGCATACAATTTTAGGAACCGTCATGAGTTTGTTGCTGGTCTTTCGCACCAATACTGCTTATGATCGTTGGTGGGAAGGAAGGAAGTTATGGGGCAGTCTGACTAACAGCAGTCGAAATTTAGCTTCGAAAATGAATGCTATTCTTCATTTTTCGGATCATGAGAATCGTAGTTTCTATCGCAAAAGCATTCCCTTATTCGCAATAACCTTGTCGCACCATCTGCTTCTTGAAAAAACTCGAACTGAGCTCGATCAAGATTTTACAGATGAATTTGAGATGCCAGCGGATGTCTATCACAAACCGAATTATTTGGCATCTATTATTCACCAAAGGACATATAAACTTCGAAAAGAAGAAAAAATTACTGAGAGTGAACTGCTATCAATTAATTCCGAAATCTCAAATTTTCTTGAAGTTACTGGCGCCTCTGAGCGTATAAAGAACACTCCTATTCCATATTCATACAGCTCTTTTTTAAGAAAATTCATCTTGTTTTACATTATTACACTTCCTTGGGTATTCAGCTCCACGCTTGGAAACTATGTCATTCCGTTTTCCATTTTCATTTTTTATGTCTTAGGAAGTTTGGAACTTATTGCTGAAGAAATTGAAGATCCGTTTGGTGGCGATGAAAACGACGTTCCCATTGAAAAAATCTCACAAAACATCAAGCGCAATGTTTCCGAGATTATCCGCTAATTATTTTTTTGAAAATATACCAATTGCGTTGTATCCTTGCATCGCTGAAAGCATTTCGCTTTCGCATTCCCAACAAATCATTTTAAATTTCATTTCCCCTACATGTACGATATTTTAACATTAAACGCGATGAAAGTGGCAGAGCTTAAATCTGTTGCTGAAAATTTAGGTGTTTCAAATGCTGAGAAATTAAAGAAACAAGATTTGGTTCTAACCATTATGGACCGTCAGTCTTTAACTGCGGCGCATGCTGAGGTTGCTCCTGCTCCAACAGTAGTTGAAGCAAAGGAAACGGATTCTTCTATTCAGAATTCGGATACCATTGATCGTCAGAAAAAAACGCGTGAAAGAAAGCCATATAAGGCTGCCGAAAAGGAAGAGGTTCCCGCTAAGGAAGAAGTGTCGAATGATATTCCAACCGAACAAAACGAAGAGCCTGCTCATGAGGTAACTCCTGCGCAAGAGACGAAGCCAGAGATTCCATTTTTGGTTTTAGCGAAGAAAGACGGACAACCGCGTCCGCAGCATCCGAATCAGAAAAATCAAAGACCTGAACATAAGGATCGCCCAGAAAGAACTGATCGTCCGGAAAGACCTGAGCAAAGAGATCGTCCTGAAAGACCGAACAAACCTGAGCATCAAGAAAGTCAAGCTGAACGTGATCAGAACATCGTTCGTCCAGACCGTCAACGCCGAGGAATGCCAGACGAGCACGGTTACAATTTCGATGGATTGGTAATGGCTGAAGGTGTGTTGGAAGTGATGCCAGACGGATTCGGATTTATGCGTTCATCTGATTTCAATTATTTGAATTCTCCGGATGACGTTTACGTCTCTCAACAGCAAATAAAAACATACGGATTATTACTAGGAGATACCATTCGTGGGGCTATTCGTCCGCCAAGAGAAGGAGAAAAATATTTCCCATTGATTCGTATCGACAATATTAACGGACGCGATCCGGCTTGGGTTCGTGACCGTATTCCCTTTAAATTCTTAACGCCATTGTTCCCGCAAGAGCGTTTCCATTTGGCCGACAACAACAACAATGTGAGTATGCGAATCATGGATTTGTTCGCTCCTATTGGAAAAGGCCAACGTGGAATGATTGTTTCGCAGCCGAAGACGGGTAAGACTACTTTGTTGAAAGATGTTGCGAACGCCATTGCGATGAATCATCCTGAGACTTACTTAATTGTGTTGCTAATAGATGAACGTCCGGAAGAGGTTACAGACATGAAGCGCAGTGTGAAGGGAGAAGTAATAGCTTCAACTTTCGACGAGCCTGCTGAACGTCACGTAAAGATTGCCAACATTGTCTTGGAAAAAGCCAAGCGTTTGGTTGAATGTGGACACGACGTTTGTATTCTATTGGATTCTATTACACGTTTAGCACGTGCATACAATACCGTAGCTCCTTCGAGTGGAAAGGTATTGTCGGGTGGTGTTGAAGCAAATGCCCTAGAAAAACCAAAGCGTTTCTTCGGAGCTGCGCGTAAGATTGAAAATGGTGGATCTCTTTCCATCATTGCCACTGCGTTGGTTGATACCGGAAGTAAAATGGATGAAGTGATTTTCGAAGAGTTCAAGGGTACTGGAAATATGGAATTGCAATTGGATCGTAAGATTAGCAACAGACGTATTTTCCCTGCCATTGATATTCTTTCTTCAGGAACTCGTCGCGAAGATTTATTACAAGACAAAGACACGCTTCAACGCATGTGGGTATTACGCAGACACCTTGCAGATATGAATCCGGTTGAGGCCATGGAATTCGTGAAAGACCGCATAGAGCGCACGAAAACAAACGAGGAGTTTTTAGTAACCATGAATTCGTAATGAGCACTTGGCGCATTTGGGCCTACGCCCTATCCTCAGCAGCTATCTGGTTGGGATTGCGCTTTTCTCTTGGTCATTACTTTTCCTACAATTACGCTGAAGCTCAGCCCAAAGGTGTTCTCTTGAATCTTGTTTTTCTACTGTCTTTAATCTTGTTAACTCTGTATACGACTTACAGCAAAGAGCCGCAAGTTCGAAGTTATTTCGACGATTTCAAACTGTCTTTACGCGCTGGAGTGGCTTATTCTATAGCCATTGGATTGGCTATTGGTGTTTATTATTCAACAGCTAACGACATGCTTATTAAGCGCGCAACCGATTACGCGCAATTAGAAGAGGCCTTGAATACTCCTGAGAAAGTGGCTGCAATAACTTTATCGAACGAGCCGATAAAAGACCTAACTAAAGAGGAAATACAACAAAGCTATATCGAACGCGTTAACACAATGACTTCAGCTAAAACGGTAGTGGCAGCAGGTATTTCAGCAATGATGTTGAGCTCACTTATCTTTTCCCTTATTGTGCCCTGGGTATTTAGAACTGTAATGTTAAAAGAACTATCATGAGAAATTTAGTAGCATCCTTTTTATTTAGTTTTATTGCTTTTTCGGCTTTTGCTCAAAGAGATAAAGCAGCACTTAATATTTCAAAATTCGATTACCGTAAATACCATTTCGGATTTACATTATGCGGAAATCAAAGTTCATTTTTTTTGAATTACAAACCTGACTTTTCCTTTCAAGATTCGCTGCTAAATATCACGAATGTTCCGCAAGCTGGATTTAATCTGCACATTTTAGCCTCCTATAATCCGCTTCCCAATGTGAATGTGCGATTTCTGCCGGGTTTGTCTTTTCAAGACCGTTCACTTCAATATCAATTTTCGCGGGCAAACAATAAGATTGAAACCCAGACCAAACCCATATCAAGTGTGTGGTTAGAATTTCCTGTTTTGTTTAAATTCAGAACAAACAGAGTGGGAAACTTTGCGGCATATGCATTGGTTGGTGGAAAATATGCACGTGATATGCAATCGCAAAAAAATGTAAATAACAGTCAGTCCAGCGAAATTGTTGTTAAACTGAAAAGCAATGATTACTGTATTGAAGCTGGAGGCGGATTCGACTTTTTCCTTCCCTTTTTCAAATTTGCAGTAGAGTTTAAAACAAGTATTGGTCTTCCCGATTTGCTTATTCACGAAGACACGAAATACGCTTTTCCTATCGAGAAATTACGTTCGCGGGCTTTTGTTGTGTCCTTTACCTTCGAAGGGTAAAATCAATCAATCCACTCAGCAATAAAAATGTTCGTGTCGCGCGTTCTTCCGTTGTGACGATTGCTGCAGAATACCAAGTATTTTCCATTCGGTGAAAACATCGGGAACGAATCGAATTCGGTATCGAAAGTCACTTGTTCCAATCCGCTTCCATCTATATTCACCAAGAATAAATTGAAAGGAAATCCACGCGTACTGTTGTGATTGCTGCAAAAAAGAACCTTGTCTCCTTTCGGAGTGAATGTTGGCGACCAGTTTGCGTTTCCCAAAGAAGTGACTTGATGTGCGTCTGAACCATCGGCATTCGCAACGAAGATTTCCAAGTTTGAAGGCTCAACCATGTCTTCCTTCAACAATGATTTATAGGCATCTATTTCTTCTTTGTTTTTTGGACGAGACGCGCGCCAAACGATCTTCTTTCCATCCGGAGAAAAACATGCACCACCGTCGTAGCCTAAGTCGAATGTGATTTGTTTCACATCGCTTCCATCTAAATTCATGGTGTATAAATCCAAATCGCCATTGCGCAATGACGTGAAAACAATGCGGTCTCCTTTCGGACTAATCGTCGCTTCAGCATCGTAACGCGGCGAATCGGTTAATTGCTTCGTTACCTTTCCTTGAAGGTCTGCGGTGAAAATATCATAAGTGGCATACAACGGCCAAACATATTTTCCGTTGTTTGGAAGTGGCGGAGGACAAGCCTCTCCGCCTTTGTGCGTTGAAGCATAAAGGAACGACTTTCCATCTGGCATAAACCATGAACAAGTGGTTCTTCCCAATCCGGTTGAAACCAACTGACGTTTCGAGCTGTCTGCCTTAGTTTCCACATTCAACAAAAATATCTGATCGCAACTCATACCCCACTTCGCGTTGTTGCTTTGAAAAATCAACTGCTTCCCATCGGGACTCCAATACGCTTCCGCATTGTCTCCTCCATAAGTAACTTGATGAATATTCTTGAAGTGCTTTTCTTTCTCATAAGTCATGGGACCTGGCTCTGTTGTTACTGGAAGCGATTCCAAAACCAATTGCTGTGTGCAGCTGCTGAATGCAACCGCTATCATTGCGAGTGTAGCTAATTTCAAATTCATGCCGCAAATTAAAGGCACAATTGCATATCATCTGCATTCGACTTATCTTTCGGAACTGATTTTTATTATGAAAAAGACCCTAGCCTCCTTGTTTTTCTTGGCAACCGCATTCGGCGCAACTGCTCAGAAAAAAATTACGAATGAACTCATTTGGAACAGCCGCGAATTCAATGCGGATTACCTCGGTGGATTCAACTCCATGAACGACGGAGAATTTTTCTCAGATGTCATGGCATCGGATGTAAACGGACAAACCATTATTCAATGCAGCTTTGTGAATGGGGACACTCTTAAGGCCATAACTACCGCCAAGAAAATTTTCGGAGATGAAATGAGAGGATTCGACAATTATACTTTTAATGCAGATGAAAGCATGTTGTTGATTGAAACGGAAAGCGAAGGTATTTACCGTTGGAGCAGCATGGCGAATTATTTCGTACACAATTTGGTGAACAGGGAAACTACTCCGATTGCTGACTTCAAAAAAGGAAAGCAGCGCTTAGCTACGATCTCTCCAGATAAAAAACGCGTAGCCTTCGTCCGCGATAACAACATTTTCATTTTCAATATTGAAACGAAAGAAGAGAAGCAAGTCACGTTCGACGGTGAGAAAAACAGAATCATTAACGGAGCAACTGATTGGGTGTACGAAGAAGAATTCGGATTCGATCGCGGATTGTATTGGAACGAAACAGGTTCGCTTCTCGCCTACTACAAATTCAACGAAAGCAGCGTTCCTGAATATGGAATGGACATCTATGGAAGTTTATATCCGGAAAGAAACACGTTCAAATATCCGAAAGCCGGAGAAAAAAATTCAGATGTGAGCATTCACATTTATGAATTGAATTCCAACAAAAGCTTCTTGGTTGAAAAGACTTCTGCCGAGTTCGAATACATTCCACGTATCAAATGGGGCAAACAAAAATGGCAGTTGTTGGTTCAAAAAATGAATCGTCATCAAAATCATTTGGTCTATGAATTAACGGCTCCCATTCTCGTAGAAGGAAATGATACTTGGCCAACAGCAGTGTTGATGGAAGAGAAATCTGAAACGTACATTGACGTGAACGATAACATTCAATTTTTATCGGGTGGAAATTGTATGATCTACACCAGCGAAAAAAGTGGTTATGCGCATTTGTATCAGATTGACTTAGGAACGAAAGTAGAGAAAGCGTTAACCAGCGGAAATTGGGAGATTCTTGATTTTTACGGAATCGATGAAAAAGCAGGAAACATTTATTTCAGTTCTACTCGCGCTGCACAAGTCAATTACAACAAGCGCATGAGTAGCTCGTTGGACGCGACTTCAAAATATGTGTACTGTGTGAATTTGAAAAAGAACTCGTGGAAGTGTTTAACCTCTGACGACGGAACCAACGAAGCGGCGTTCAGTAACGGATTGAAGTATTTCCTTCACACCTACAGCAACGCCAACACCCCTCCTACTTTCTGCATTCGCGATAACCAAGGAAATACAAAGCGTGTGCTGATTAAGAACGAAACCCTTTCCGCTAAATTGAATGAATACAATTGCGTGAAGAAAGAATTCTTCTCGTTTAAGAATTCAAGCAATACCGATTTGAATTGCTGGATGATGAAGCCTGCCAACTTCGATCCGAATAAAAAATATCCCGTATTGGTTGCTATTTACGGCGGACCTGGAAGCAACACCGTTCTTGACTCTTACGGCGGAAAGAACTACATGTGGTACCAATTGCTTTGTCAGGAAGGATACATTGTTGTAAGCTGCGATCCTCGAGGAACACAATTCCGTGGCAAAGATTTCAAACATTCTACCTACATGAATTTAGGTGGAAATGAAACGCAAGACTTTATAGACTTCGCGAAATATTTAGGTCAACAAACCTACATAGATGCTGCGCGCATAGGTATGCAAGGCTGGAGCTACGGCGGATACATGACTTCGTTGTGCATGACCAAAGGAGCGGACTATTACAAAACCGGAATTGCCGTTGCTCCTGTTACGAACTGGAAATTTTACGACAGCGTTTATACCGAGAGATACTTGCGCACCCCGCAAGAGAATTCAGGTGGATACGAAAACAACTCTCCTATCAACTTCGCAAAGCAATTAAAAGGAAACTACTTGTTGGTTCATGGAAGCGCTGATGACAATGTGCATTTCCAAAACACGATGGATATGGTAAGCGCTTTGGTTGCAGCGAACAAGCCTTTCGACTTGTTTGTTTATCCGAACAAAGACCACGGCATTTACGGCGGGAACACACGCTTGCACTTGTTCAGCAAGATGACCAACTTCTTGAAAGAAAATCTGTAATGAAAAAAGCGCTTGTCCTGTTGTTCGTTATTTGTTCGGGCCTTGCGGCATTCGGACAAGAGCGAATTAGAACATTCGAAGAGAAATGGCAAGTGCATGGCGGTGTTCAATACGGATTTGTGGTTCCACACAACTCGCTTATGGAACCGCTTATCACCGCACATAGCGTGGGTGGCAGTGTTCGCTTAGTCAAACGCGTGACAAATAGACTTTATTCAAGTCCCTACGGAAATCCTTATCAGGGTGTCGATTTCAGCTACATCAACACTGGGAATATTCAACAGTTGGGACAACAATTCTCGCTGAGTTTCTGGAATCAGTTCCCTACCAATCGCAGAATCTTTGGCGAGCGTGCTTCAAACAAGAAGTATATCAACTTGGGTATTGGCTTGGGTTACACCACGAAGATTTGGAATCTTCAATCGAATTATCAAGCCCCTGTGTTGGGTTCACACGTCAATGCTGCATTGAGTATTGGCTTCGATCAGGAAATTTTTCACACCGAAAATCTTCAATACAAATTGGGAATTCGCGTTACGCATTTTTCGAACGGCGCGTTTCAATTACCGAATCTTGGGACGAATACAATGGCCCTTACGCTGGGTGTTCAACCATTAATCAAACCGAAGGCTCCAAGAAAAGATGAAGAGTATGAAATTCTGTTGGTGCGATTATTAAGCAAATACAACTACAGTCTTTCCTACACGCAAGGATGGAAAGAAGTCATGCAGCCTTACGGAAAGAAGTATCCCATTCATCTGTTAAGTGCAGGTTGGGATTTTCGCACTTCGCGCGTGAAGCACTCGTTCGGATTAACAGCCGATGTTATGTTCAACAGTTCATTAATTCCGTTAATGGAAAACAGAGACGGCGCTCTACCGAACAATCGTTCGGTTTTTCAACTGGGTGTTGGACCAACGTTTTGTCAGAATTTCGGAAACACGCAATTGCGCATTGTTCAAGGTATCTACATTTGGGACAAATGGGCTGAGACAACCCCTTTGTATCAGCGTGTAATGGTTCGTCATGCGCCGAAGGACAAACATTGGTTCTTTCTATTCGGATTAAAAACACATTTTGCAAAAGCAGATTATGGTGAAATTGGATTTGGCTACCGTATTTAAGCTAGGCCTGCTAGGTCTTGTGCTGACTTTTTGTTCGTGCAACAAAGAGAACGCTCCCGATTGCTTTAAAACGGCGGGAGAAGTTCAAACCGAAAAAAGAGATTTAGGATGCTTCACCAAACTAGAATTGAATAGCAATTTAAAATACGAATTGGTTGACACGAATTTTTGTGGAATTGAAATTACCGGCCCGAAGAATTTACTTCCTAAAATAGATGCACAACTTACAGACGGTATATTGAAAATTGAAAACTCGAACACGTGTAATTTTCTTCGATCGTTTGAACACGAAATAACGGTGACGTTGTATTTCGATTCAATCACGAACATTCAAAATTTCAGCACTGGAAGTGTTGTTTCATTGAATGAAATGAAAGCACGTAAACTTGTGATAGAGAATAAGCATGCGAACGGAAAGATCGAGTTGAACTTGAATTGTGACACCATCTATTGCGGCTCTCCGGCGGGTGCTAATGATTCGTATTTGAAAGGCACTGTTCAAGTTGCCGAACTGTATTCAGACGCCTACGGAATCATTCATGCTGAATCGTTAAACGCGAATGAAGTGTATATCAACAACTCATCGCTTCAACCGATTTACGCTAATGCAACGAGCTATGCGTTTGTGAGAATCGATGATTCTGGAAATGTTGTACTGAAGCAAACTCCAGCCTTGTATGATTTCGTTCGTAACGGAAGCGGAGAATTAATCTTCGAGTAAACGAATAATGTGTTCGGGGGCCTTGCAAGGTCGTCCTGAGTTCTTGTCTACAAACACCAACTCTACCTCTGCCGTATTCAACAACGTATCACTGCGGAATGATTCAAAATGAAATAAAATACGCGTGCTGCTGAACTGTGTAATGCGTGTTTGAATTTCAACAAGATCGTCGTAATGCGCAGGAGCTTTATAATGTATGTTGAAGGTTCGAACGGGAAGAAGAATTCCTTCGTCTTCTAGGTCTTTGTAAACAACACCCAATTCTCTGAGAGCCTCTACCCTAGCCACTTCAAAATAGGCCGCGTAATGACCGTAATACAAGTAACCCATGCGATCGGTTTCTGAATACCTTACCGTAAATTTGGAATGAAAGATGCGCTCTTGAATTTTCATAGCAACAAAGAAATTATTTAATCTTCTTGATATTATTTTCATTCTTAGAATCTTTCGAACAATCTTTCAAACAAAGGGTCTACTTCAATACACCAAAAATTTTCATAAGTCAATAGGTAAAGGAGTTTTTTTTTCACTTTTTTTACATTTCTTTTGTAGACCGAGAAACGCGAAGCATATTTGTTGTTTACCGGCACCTAAACAGACGATTAACCTTTTTTATACGCAGGAGTATTATGACTAACGATTTCAATCAAGTTTGGCAGAATTGTTTAAATATCATTAAAGACAATGTAAGTCCGCAAGGATTTAAAACTTGGTTCGAACCGATTAAACCCGTTAAACTAGAAAATAAAGTTTTAACGATTCAAGTTCCTTCTCAGTTTTTCTACGAGTGGTTGGAAGAGCACTATGTGACTCTTTTGAAAAAGATCATTCGCAAAGAATTAGGAACTGAAGGACGCCTAGAGTATTCCATCATTATGGAAAACAATCAGGCTTCGAACGCTCCATACACTATTAAAGTTCCTACAAGCAATCGCAAGGCCGTTAAGAACGCGCCTGTTGCAATGCCATTGGATCTTGATGATGTTCCAATTAAGAATCCGTTTATTATTCCCGGTCTTCGTAAGTTGAACATTGATTCTAACTTGAATCCTAATTACTCTTTCGAGAATTTCGTTGAAGGTGATTGCAACCGTTTGGCTCGCAGTGCGGGTTACGCTGTAGCAAACAAACCTGGCGGAACTGCTTTCAACCCATTATTAGTTTACGGAAGCACAGGATACGGTAAGTCTCACTTGGCTCACGCTATTGGATTAGAGATTAAAAACAAGTATCCAGAAAAAACAGTGTTGTATGTAAACAGTGAAACGTTTACGCACCAATTCATAGATGCGGTTAAGAACGGAACCATTAACGACTTTTCGCACTTCTATCAGATGATGGATGTGTTAATCATAGACGACGTTCATTTCTTCGCGGGAAAAGAAAAGACGCAGGATGTATTCTTCCACATCTTCAATCACCTTCACCAAACTGGAAAGCAAATCATTTTAACAAGTGACAAGCCACCGGTTGAATTGCAAGGCATGGAGCAACGTTTGTTGTCTCGCTTCAAGTGGGGATTGAGTGCAGATTTGCAATGCCCATCTTTGGAAACGCGTATTGCTATTCTTCGCAAGAAGATGTACGCAGACGGAATTGATCTTCCTGACGAAGTTGTTGAATACCTAGCTTACAGCATTACCACGAACATCCGTGAGCTTGAAGGCGCTTTGATTTCCTTGATTGCTCAATCTTCATTGAACAAGAAAGCGATTACGCTTGATCTTGCAAAGCAGATGATTGACAAGTTCGTGAAGAACACCGCTCGTGAAGTTAGCATTGATTACATTCAGAAAGTTGTTTGCGATTACTTCGACTTACCTATTGAGTTGTTGAAGAGCAAGACGCGTAAACGCGAGATTGTTCAAGCTCGCCAGATTGCGATGTATTTCGCGAAGAAGATGACAAAGAGCAGTTTGGCAAGCATTGGTGCTCATTGCGGCGGAAAAGACCACGCAACGGTATTGCACGCTTGTCGCACCGTTAACAACTTACAAGAAACCGACAAACACTTCAGAAAATATCTTGAAGATTTAGAGAAGAAATTAAGCATTGCTTAAAACAACATTCACTAAGTGAATAATTACCTAAACAACAGGGAAGCCGCTTTCGAGCGGCTTTTTTGTTTTCCAACAACGCAGTTCTAAACCAACAATCCCGCGGAAGCTATTCCCAACAACACCATCACAAACTTTTTCCAGTTAAATGAATGACCTTCTTCGCTTTCGAAAAGGATAATGGTGGAGACGTGAAGCAAGATTCCGATTAACACGCCAATCATGGCCGTGTACCACCAGCCTTCAACATCCCAGCCTTGAGAGTCGACGAACAAATGAAACGCTGCGCCAAGCGGAGCAATGCAAGCGAATAGAATAAGTAAGAACCAAGCTTTCGCTTTCTTCACCCCTGCATGCAAAAACAACGAGGCCAAGACAAAGGCTTCAGTAATCTTGTGCATGGAAATTCCCAATAACAACGGATTGTTGTGATCGTGATGCTCGTGGCCGTGAGCGGCGGCTGTAACATCTTCTGCATGCACATGCGCATCTGCGCCAAACGGCATGCCTTCAATGAACGCGTGAATCCACAACGAAGCCATGACCAAGAATAAGAACGATCCAGAAATGTGATCGTGCGTATGCGCATGTCCGTGCTCTACTCCGTGAGAGAAAAAGTCTAAAATGACTTGAAGTAAAAATCCAGCTATGACAAACCAACCCGCATATTTCCAGTCTGAATGATACAATTCAGGAAATAAATGCAACACCGTTAATCCCAACAAATACGCCGCACTAAAAGACAAAAGCAATTTCAACCATTGGTTGTTTTTCATCTTCCATAAAAGTGCCAATGCCCCTCCTAACATAGACGCGCCAAACAGCGACAATACCGAAAACCAAAATGAACTTTCCATTACTTTGAACAAATAATAATACAACGATCCGAGTTCGCTAAGTCAAACGACCCCAACTCGTAATCTCCGTATGTGTTTATATTTTTAAATCCTATTACTTCAAACATTTCAACCAGTTGCTCCTTCGTGAACAACGCTACCGACTCTTGAAAATCCATGCGTGCCGATTCCTTTTGAATGCGAATGTGCTTTATTACGCGGTTGTTGGTGATTTCTTTAATTATGTGAAACTGTGCACCGTCGTATACCACCTTGCGATCTTCGGTTCCAGCAGCACGAACTTTTTCAGCATTAAAAAAATCGAATACAAAAACGCCGTTGTCATTCAAATGCTCATAAATACGCTGAAGCATTTCAAGATGCTCCTCAGTTGTTTCAAAATAACCAAAACTTGTGAATAAATTCAACACACAGTCAAAACGCTCGCGCAACTCGAAATTCCTAGCATCCGCATTGTGAAATTTGGAATTTATTAAGTTTCTTGACTTCGCTTCTTCTAAGCTTTTTTCACTAATATCTATCCCAACTACATTGTAAGACTTCTCGCTGAATACCGAGCTGTGTCTCCCATTTCCACAACAAACATCCAACACACTTGAACAGGCAGGCATGTTCAATTTCTCAATTAAACTCAAAATAAAAGCTCTGGCTTCCTCTCCTGATCTGTGTGCATATAATTCGCGGTAAAAGGGAGAATCGAACCACGATGCAAACCACTCCTTGGTGTTATCCATAACAATTTTTCGAAAACAAATATACTCCCTTAATTTTGCTTGGTAGAATTTTCTATCTTGCACACATGAATTCAATCCTTCGAGAAGCTTCGCCTAAATCTCCACATGTGCATTTCAATGCTATTGAAGGTATTTTAGAATTGAAAGGAAGATCTATTCCAGAAAATGCATTGGACTTCTACAAACCGCTAATAGAGTGGATGGGCGAATGGGTGAAATCTTCACCGGCAAAAACAGAATTTCATGTTCATTTGGAATACTTCAACACGAGTAGTTCGAAATGCTTGCTCGATCTTTTCCGCAAGCTTGAGCCTCTTGGAGATAACGCAACGGTGCTTTGGCATTACGAAGCAGACGATGAAGACATGCTTGAAGCCGGAGAAGATTACGAAGCCATTTTATCTGTTCCTTTCCGAATGATGAAGGTATAAAGCTTCGCTATTTTATTCAATCCATCAAACACCAACAAGAACGTTAGCGCCAAAGTCATTAACCAAATGACAACCGTGTTTGCTTCTGACGTATTCACATATTTCCCACTATCCTTTCCTCCTATCCACTTTTTCGGTGCGTAGAAATGCGACTTCCAAAATGCAGTTCCTTTAGTTGGAAAGAAATAAATAGGTGTTGCTTTTCGAACCAAGGCATTATCGGTTAACACAATTTTCTTAACGTCGTTCTTAGCTGTAACGAACTCTTCCAGCGATTCGTTGAAGTAGTTGTCCATGTCTTGCTGGTATTGCTTCTGCTTCTCTTCCGTGTCGCGTATAGATGTTAACCACTGCTCTTTCGCGTCGTTCAGATTGTTGTAACGATCAATTAGCGTCGATTCATAAGCATACAATACTCCAATTACAGTATCCCTCGCCTCTATTCCATTCATTTCTATTTGTTGCAACGCCCAATTCATTTCAGCAGTGCTTTCGGTGCGTTTCGCGAATTCATTCTTCAACAATTCCACTGAAGTGGTGTTGTTCGGCTTGTCCCAATTAATCAGCTGATTGCGCATTTCAGCCACCCAAAAATCTTTTTCCCAGGTTAACGATTTCAACTGCACATCTGTATCGAACACGCGTGAGGTAAAGTCGTTGTTACAGTATTGCTCAACAGCCAAAGCCT